>JAZSNZ010000117.1:0-3052 GCA_045536645.1 Acutalibacteraceae bacterium | reverse complement strand
GTATGCGGACGCAAGCCGCAGGGAATTCTTGTGAACAGAAAGCCTTTAGAGGCTGACAGCAAAGAACTGGAAAACAACAACAGAAGCAGAAGCGCTAAGCTCAGAGTCATAGAAAGGAGTGCCTGCGGAAATGGCTGATATGGATTCTGTAAAACAGCAGAACAAAAATAATAATAGCCATAAGCAGGGTGCGTCAGCAGGGGCTGATTCCAGAACAGGTTCAGTTATATCCATTGTGCTGATAGCTATTCTTGCAGCCGCACTTCTTGGAACAGTTATATACAGCCTTGACAGAAGAAACACAATGTACAGCAAGGTTTCAGCCCTCACAGAGGAGCTGACCTATGCACAGGCTGAAAATGTAAGACTGCAGACAGAGCTTGAAAGTAAAATATCTGCGAAAAACGTCGAGGAATATGCAGAAAATGTACTGGGTATGACAAAAATGGATTCATCCCAGATAAAGTACATTGAGATTCAGACCGATGACGTCGTTAGTATTCCGCAGCAGGACGAAGGAATAATTGCAAAGATAAAGAAATTCTTCGACTACTGTGTGGAATATTTCAGAGGGTAGCCCATATAAATATAGAATAAGGACTGCCTGTGATAAAGACTGACGGCAATAAAAATATATAAGCCGTAGTATAGTAGAACACGGAGGCACAACGAGTGATCGGATAAAATGGATTGCTCTCCCCGATATAAAAAAGAAAATGGGGAGAGCATATCCTTCGCTTGAGGGACAACAAGCGAGAATCTTTTCATCGTGTGTCAAAGAGCAAAGACATCGTAAGATGTTCTTAGGCAGGGTTGCTCAGTGGCCCTGCCTTATTTATTGATTTACCATAGCAGCAGAAAGGACGGAGTATGGCTAATAATAATCTTCCTTCCAGATCAATGAAATTCAGAGCTAAGATCACTATGACAAGTGCATTTCTTCTGCTCTTTTCACTTGTTGCAGGAAATTTCTTTAAAATTTCAGTTGTTGATAATAAAAAGTACCAGACATTGGCTAATGACCAGCATTTTGGTTCAATTCCAATTTCAGCACACCGTGGCTCAATTTATGATTCCAAGGGTACTGCCCTCGCTAAAAGTGCTACGGTATATAAAGTATTCCTCGATCCAAAGCAGTTTCAGGAGGATATGAAAACTCTCCAGAAGCGTATCGACAAGAGAGCCGAGGAAATAAAAAACGGAACATATCAGCCGCAGGTGCAGATTACTACCGATGCCGCAGGTGCAGAAGTATCTCAGGTTATCGAGGATGCACTTCCTTCATCTGTAGAGGCATTCCGTGGAGACGCCATTGCATTTCTTTCAGCAAAGCTGGGAATTACTGCGGAAAAAATTGAAAAGGCCATGGCTGCAAAAAATCGCTACAGCGTTTTACAGGAACAGGTTGAAAAGCCGGTTGCAGACGAGGTTCTTGCGTATTTTAATCAGTACAATCTTGTGTGTGTCAATGTTGAGGAGGATACAAAGCGTTATTATCCTCAGAATGAGCTGGCAGCATCAGTTATAGGCTTTACTGCCTCAGACGGATACGGTATGTACGGTGTTGAAGCTTCTTATGACGACTACCTGGCAGGCACTGACGGCAGAACGATTTCAGCAAAGGATTCCAACGGCAACGAGCTGCCCTACCACTATTCAAAGACATATCCTGCCAAAAACGGCAATGATGTACATCTTACTCTTGATATGGATATTCAGTATATTCTTGAAAAATATCTTGAGGAAATGTCAACTACTTATATGGTTAAAAACAGAAGCTGTGCAATTCTCATGAACGCCAAAACAGGTGCTATATATGGTATGGCGCAGTATCCCAGCTATGACCTTAACAATCCTTATGATGTAGTTGATCCAAAGGTTATTGAGGAACTGAAAACCCTCGATGACGAGCAGTACAGCATAAAACAGGGTGAAGCCCGTGAAAAACAGTGGAAAAATAAATGTATAACCGAAAGATACGAACCCGGTTCTGTATTCAAGGTTATTACAAGTGCTGCGGCATTTGAAGAAAATCTTATTGATATAGATAATGACAGTTTTTATTGTCCGGGTTATAAGAAGCTTCCCGGTATGGAACAGCAAGTAAACTGCCATGATATTTCAGGTCATGGTCCGCAGAAATATCAGGAAGCGCTGACTGCTTCCTGCAACCCCGCATTCATGGAAATCGGTGAAAGACTGGGTGATGAAAAATTCCTTTACTACTTTGACGCATTTGGTTTCCGCAAGCCTCTTGGAATCGACCTTCCTGCGGAGGTAAGAGGAGACCAGAAACAACCTGAGGAGTTTACAAATGTTGACCTTGCGCTGTCATCTATCGGACAGTGTGAGACAATTACCCCCCTCCAGATGATAACTGCCTACTGCGCTGCTATCAACGGCGGTTATCTGCTTCAGCCTTATGTGGTGGATAAGGTGGTTGACGAGGATGGAAATGTAGTCATGAAAAACGAGCGCACTGTCGTAAGACAGGTTGTTTCCGAGGAAACCTCCGCAATAATGCGTGATGCTCTCTATAACGTTGCAGCAGAAGGAAATGTAACTATCAAGGGCTATGCCATTGGCGGAAAATCCGGTACATCACAGCGACTTTCCGAAACAAAGGGCGGTCAGACGCTGGTACAGGGACAGGAAGAAATCGCCAGCGAACAGGAGTACGGCTCGTCCTACTGCTGTTTTGCTCCTGCCGATGACCCCGAAGTTATACTTCTCGTTCTTGCTGATATGCCTGATAAGGAAAATAACGGCGGATTCTACTACGGAAGCAAGGTTGCCGTTCCTACTGCAAGAAATATTCTTACGGATGTACTGCCTTATCTCGGCATAAGTCCTCAGTATACCGAAAAGGAGCTTGCAGAGCTTGATATTAAAGTTCCCCTTCTTGAAGGCGGTATTGAAGAAGCAAAGGCTACTCTTGAAGCACTGGGGGCAGAAGCTGTTGTTATCGGTGAAGGCCCAACCGTTGTGGCTCAGTCTCCTGTAACAGGCTCTACTATCGCAAAAGGCGGTATGGTATATCTCTATACAGACC
>JAZSNZ010000272.1:0-1804 GCA_045536645.1 Acutalibacteraceae bacterium | reverse complement strand
CTTGGCTCACAGAACGACATGGCTACATCCGACTTGAATAAACAGAGACGCGGTTGTAAAGACGCTTGAAATGATAGAAGAGAACAGCGGAAGGCTTTCGTCTGCCCTGTGCCGTGAGCTGGAGACGGAAATCTGCAGTCTCACGGGTGCCGCCGCAGCGAGAGCGACCAACAGCACAGCATCGGCACTTCGCTCGCTGCTGTATTCATGGTCAGTGTGCAGAGGCGAAGCGGTGTTTGTGCCGTCCTTTGTAAAGCCCTATGTGGTTTTCGCGGTGCTTGAAAGCGGAGCAACGCCTGTGTTTGTTGACTGCGACAGGGAAACCTGGAACATGAGCGCAGATAAGCTTGAGAGCGCAGTGAAAAAGTGCATAAAAAACAATGAGCTTTATCCAAGGGCAGTAATAGTCAGCGATATGTTCGGACTGCCCTTTGACTGCACCGAAATAAACAGCGTCTGTGCAGAATACGGACTTCTGCTCATAGAGGAAGCCGCCGCTGCACTGGGCGCAAAGTGGCAGGATAAGAGCGCTGGAACTCTCGGCGATGCCGCTGTTATAAGCTTCAGACCTCCGCTGAGCGTCAGCGCATTTGCAGACGCAGGCGCAGCGCTGACAGACGATATGCAGCTTGCAAAAAATATAAAACTTATAGTTGAAGGCGGACAGAAGGTGTTCAGCAGTACCACAGGCGCCAGAGAGGCAGTGCGACGCGCAGATGCATCTGCAATGGACTGCTTTACAGCAGGTCTTCTTATCCCACAGCTCGGCAGTGCTGCCGAAAAGGCAGAAAAACGCCGTAAGATCGCAGAAAAGCTAAAAAAGGCCGCAGAAGGCACAGCGGTAAAATTCCAGATGGAAAAAGACGGAGTACAGAGTGCATATCCTGCCTTTGCGCTGTGTGCAGAGGACAAGGGAAGCGCAGAGCGCATGGTGCAGGCATTCAGAGAATCAAAAATCGAGTGCGAGGCTGTTTTTTCAAAGCCCTTATGCCGCCATGCCGCATTCAAGGATCTGGGCTGTCAGACCTCGGACGTGCCCGTAGGATCGAATCTCTCTGTATGCACATTCATGCTCCCCTGTCATGAAGAACTCACCGAAGAACAGACAGAACGCATCTGCAGCGCAATAAAAATGATTTGTGTTTGAAAATTTACAAAGATTTAGGCGTTATCGCTTTACATCAGGGGATATTTTTAGTAAAATATATTCAATAATAACTTGGAGTGATTTCAATGCAGGCAAAATATAAGCGCATACTGCTCAAACTCAGCGGAGAGGCGCTTGCAGGTGATAAAAAGTTCGGCTTTGACGACGGCGCGATTTCCGAGATATGCGATGCTATAAAGGCAGTTGTTGATCTCGGCGTTGAGGTCGGCATAGTTGTTGGCGGCGGCAATTTCTGGCGCGGCAGAAGCTCAGGTGATATGGACAGGATCAAGGCAGACCATATCGGCATGCTTGCAACAGCCATGAACGCACTTGCAGTATCCGACGCTCTCGAGCAGAAGGGTGTGCGTGCTGTGGTTCAGACCGCAATCTCCATGCCCAGTGTCGCAGAGCCGTACATAAGAAACAAGGCTGTCAGCCATCTCGGAAAGGGCAAGGTCGTGATCTTCGGCTGCGGAACAGGCAATCCGTTCTTCTCCACCGATACCGCAGCAGCACTGAGAGCTGCCGAGATTGATGCTGAAATAATCCTCAAGGCATCTGTCGTAGATGGCGTTTACGACAAGGACCCCCATGTTTACGAGGACGCAGTAAAGTATGACAGGGTGACCTACGGCGAGGTGCTCGAAAAGGGTC
>JAZSNZ010000177.1:0-7554 GCA_045536645.1 Acutalibacteraceae bacterium | reverse complement strand
ATGGATGCCTTTCTGCCCCTTACCTTTTTGAACGCCTCTATCTTGCCCTTGCAGCCGTAAAGAATTGGCTTTATCTGAAGTGCAGTTCCGATAATAGCTGTTGCACCTGATATTCTGCCGCTCTTTCTAAGTGATGCAAGGCTTCCGACAGTAAAGAACTGACATAGATGTTCTGTTTCACCATTTAGTATCTCTGCTGTTTCAGCGGCAGTTTTACCTTTCTTTCGAAGCTCACCGGCTCTGCAAACAAGCAATCCTACACCAAAACCTGCTCCCTTGGAGTCAACAACGTATACTTTGTTTTCATATTTTTCGGAAAGAATTTCCGCAGCCATAACAGCTGACTGATAGGTCCCGCTTATTCCGGATGAAAGCAGAATAAACACAACATCATGACCACCTGCTATTGCAGGCTCAAATTCATTAAGAAATCTGTCAGTATTAATAAGAGATGTTTTTGAATCAGCACCGTTCCTCAGACGGTCGTAATATTTATGACCGTCAAAATCATCGATACTCTCCTTTGTTGTTACTTCTTTGCCGTCAATGAGATAGGTCCAGCAAATAACGCTGACATCATACTTTTCAAGATGAGATTTTGGAAGATTGCAGGAGGATTCTGTAAAAATCTTAAACATAGCCTAACGCCCTCTGTCTATTTAATATGTTATATTATACCATTATGCATTATTCCTGTAAAGTAAAGAATAATTAAATATTTCCATATTATTCCTCGCAGGACTTTAAATTCAAAAGATCATATGATAAAATAAAAAAAATATTTTGTTCCAACCAAATGCCTTTCTTCTGTGTTTATGTTATTGGTGTCCGATAGAATAATTCCACCCATCGGACAAAAAATACTTATAAAACAGGAGATAAAACAAAATGAAGAAAATTTTTGCACTCATTCTTACCCTCGTTCTCGTGCTTTCTATTTCCGCTTGCGGAGCAAAAAAGGATGAGACTCCCTCTGTCGAAAACACAGATAACTCTGTGTCTGCTAACCTCGACGAACTCTCTCTTACTGATATCGTCTCTCAGACTGCAAGCGGCTCTGATCTCGAGTTCTTCTCTTTCATGACCGAGACTGTTGACAGCACTACCGCTGCTTATCTTATCGGCACTGAGACTATTGATGCTCCCTTTGCAGAGGCTGTAGCTTACGTTCCGATGATGAATACCAACCCCTTTACCATGATAGTTTTCAGAGTCAGCGATGATCAGGATGCCAATACTCTGGCAGATGAGCTGGAGGCAAAGGCTGATCTTCGTAAGCTCATCTGCGTTGAGGCTGAGACCGTTGATACCGTTGTGAACGGCAATACTGTTCTCTTTATCATGGGCTCTCAGGCTGAGGTAAATGCTATCCTTACCGCATTCAATAATATCTGATCGACCAAAGCAACTGACGGCGCACGGCTTTTCGCCGTGTGCCGTTTATTTATTTTTCCGAGGAGGTAATGCCGTGATTTTCTCAAGCATCACATTTCTTTACTGGTTTTTGGCCGCAGTAATACTGTTTTACTTTGCGGTGCCGACAAAGGCAAAGAACTACGTTCTTCTTGCCTCGAGCTTTCTTTTCTACTTCTGGGGTGAGCCATCCTACTGTATCCTCATGGTCACCGCCTGCATCATCGGCTATGCCGCAGGCCTTCTTCTCGAAAGGACAGATGGCACCAAGTGGAGAAAGCCCGTGCTGTTTATTTCAAACGGTATTCTCCTCGCTATACTGGGATTTTTTAAATATGCAAACTTTGCCATTTCCACATTTATCGGTCTGACAGGCATTGAATCGGAGCTTCTCGATGTGCTTCTCCCCATCGGTATAAGCTTCTATACCTTCCAGATAATATCCTACGTCGTCGATGTTTACCGCAGAGAAGTGCCTGCCCAGCGAAATCCCTTCACCCTTGCGACCTATATTTCCCTCTTCCCTCAACTTATTGCAGGTCCTATTGTAAGATATCAGACGGTTGCTGATGAGCTGAAAAGCAGAACTCATTCGTTTGAGAAGTTTTCTTCAGGTGTCGGGAGATTTGTTATCGGTCTTTCCAAAAAAGTGCTGTTAGCCGATACTATCGCTGCATTTGCAATTCAGTTCGGCAAGGACACCGTTCTCGCCTGCTGGCTTTCCGCCATATGCTTTATGTTCCAGGTCTATTTTGATTTCTCAGGCTACAGCGACATGGCTATAGGCCTTGGCAGAATGTTCGGCTTCAATTTCATGGAAAATTTCAATTATCCGTACATTTCACGTACTATCGCCGAATTCTGGAGACGCTGGCATATTTCTCTCGGAACCTGGTTCAGAGATTATGTCTATATTCCTCTCGGCGGCAACCGCTGCTCAAAGATGCGCTGGTTCTTCAATATCCTCGTCGTCTGGTCTCTGACAGGCCTCTGGCATGGCGCTGCATGGAACTTCGTTGTATGGGGTCTGTTCTTTGCATTCTTCCTGCTTATTGAAAAACTGTTCCTTGACAAGCTGCTCAGTAAGCTTCCGAAGTTCATCGGAGTCATCTATGTTCTCTTCTTCGTAAATATCAGCTTTGTGATTTTCAATGCAGAAAGCATGTCTGCTGCTTTCACCCAGCTTGGCGGTATGTTCGGCTTTACAGGTCTTTCCTTATCCGATGCCTCTGTTCTTTATTATCTCAGAAGTGCCATTGTTCTGCTCATCATCGCTGCAGTGATGGCTACCCCCTACCCCATGAAGCTTATCAACAAGCTGTATTCCTATGAACCGATAAAGAAGATCTCCGTTGTTGTACACCCCCTCGCGATCATTCTTCTACTGGCAGTATGTACAGGCTTTATTGTTGACGGCTCCTTCTCGCCGTTCCTCTATTTCAGATTCTAAGGAGGTTTGGAAAATGAAAGCTAAAAATATAATTATTTCTCTTGCATTTGTATTGTGGATCGTGGGCTTTGCTGTTTTCTCCATCTTCCTTTCTGACGGTGAGATTTCACTTTCTGAGCGCCGCCCTCTTGAGCAGTTTGAAAGCTACGGCGAAAAGAAGGAGACTGCCGAAAAGCGAGGAAAAGAGTATCCTCTTACCGAGTATTTTTCCTGGCTCGAGGATTATTTTCTCGATCAGTTTCCTGCACGTGACGGCTTCCGCTCTCTGAGTGCTGTGACTCGCTTCTATATTTTTAACCAGCTCGACCACAACGGCTATTATGTCGCTGACGGTTCTGCCTGTAAGCTCGACCCAATACTCAACGAAGATGCAATCACCTCCGCTGCAGGCAGTGTGAATGCTCTGTATGGCACATACTTTGCTCAGAGCGACAGCGATGTTTATTACTGCATTATCCCCGACAAGAATTATTTCTACGCCGAAAGCAGCGACAGACTTCACTATGATTATGACTCTCTGCTCGGTCTGTTTGCTGAGAAAGTCGATGAAAACATCGATTATATCGATATCTTTCCACTCCTCAGTGGCGATGATTACTATATCACCGACCCACACTGGGACCAGGCAAAGATAAAGCCTGTTGCACAGCATATCCTCAGTCAGATGGGCTGTGAGGTCTCAGGCTCTGACTACAGAGATGTAACACTCGAAAACTTTGAGGGCACCTACAGCGGTCAACTTGCACTGCCTCTGCCTAAAGAAAATATCACACTTCTGACAAACGATATGATTGATGGCTGCACTGTTACTGATTACGAGAAAAACAGAACCACAAAGGTATATGATTTTAAGGATTTCGAAAACAGCGATCCTTATGATGTATTTTTAGGCGGGGCAAAAGCTCTGCTGAAAATTGAGAATTCCTCTCAGTCTAACGGCAAACAGCTCGTAATTTTCAGAGATTCATTCGGAAGCAGCCTTGCGCCTCTCCTTATTGAAGGCTACAGCGAGATAATCGTTGCTGATACAAGATATATCGCACCTTCCTATATCTCCAACTTTGTTGAAATAGCATCCGATTGCGATGTTCTGTTTGTATACAGCACATCAATCCTCAATTCAAGAGGTGTATTCAAAAAATAAACGGCAAATAAGTCACACCGAAAACTTATGTTTTTTGTTTCAGATCCAACAATGTGCATTTAACATCAAAGGCAGCCATTAAAAGTGGCTGCCTTTCATTATATGTTTTTGTTTGATGCTGTTTGATTCACACGTATTATTCATATAAAACTGAAAGGGGTTGCCGTCTGTAATCTACAGGCTGCGAACCCTTTCAGTCATTCAATTAATCAAATTCTCTCTTTGCATACTCAACCGAAAAAAGCTATCCTGCATCAAACTGACCGGATTGCATATGAAGAACAAGTTTTACCGGAAATTATTCAATAAGAATTTCACTGCCGTCAAGATAAGCATATTCCGTTCCTTCTCTGACTCCATATGCATGTACAATATATATTCCCCTTGCGTCAAAGGAGGACATATCCACCGTACCTTTCCAGAATCCGTCACTGTCTTTCGTTGCATCGACCCATACCATATCAGCCTGATTGCTTACTGCGCTCCAAACCGCAAATGATACACCCTTGCAGACATTGTATTTATCTTCCATTGCAATGGACATTGTTGTTCCGTCTTCTGACATACTGATGCTTGGTTCAAAATCCGGATTAATAATCTTGTTATTATTAAGAAAAGAATATTCTGTACCGTCTCTGTATCCATACGCATGTACATGATATACTTCTTCTCCGTTGAACGATGACATATCTACCGTACTTTTCCAGTATCCGTCACTGTCTTTTTGTCCACCAACCCATATCATGTCAGCCTGATTGTTTGCTTCGCTCCAAACCGCAAACCATACCTCAATGCAGTCATCATATGTGTCTTCCATTGCAATAGACATTGTACTTCCATCTTCTGATATGCTGGTGCTTATTGTAAACTCCGGCGGCATAGCAACGTCAACATAATTTCTTCCCATTGCACCGATTACCGGGTCATCGTCAAAATACGCATCAATACGGTATAATCCGGCCAAATTAAATTCTGTGAGGTCGAATGTGCCTTGCCAGACTCCATTAATCTGCTCTCCTGCCACCCACAGCACTGTACTGTTTTTTTTCTCGTCGTTCCATAAAGCAAACAGCACCGAAGAATGATACTTATCATCGTCAAAATACACGTCTATAGTTCGATAGTCACTGCTTATCTTACTGTTAATTACGTCGCACTCTGTAATTTCAAAGTATTTTTCTCTGGAGTAAAGCCATTCTTCCAGCATTTTCACTGTCCCGTCAAAGCTGCTGTTAAATTCTTTTGAATGAGGCTTTGGGTTCGCCTTACCAAGTACATCCCATCGCGAATAGTTCATTTCCGCTGATGCAGATATCTTTTCCTTGAGAATCTGTACATCATTTGTCATTGCAAACAGATATTCTTTGTATTTTTCATAAAGCTCTTCTGTACGTTCATAGAACTGCGGTGCAGCAAGTAAATACTTAAAAAGGAAATGCTTTTCTCCATAGCTTGCCGTTGCAGGATTATTGTCATTACCCATACAGGTGTCAAAATCCCACACAGGCCCGGCATGAAGAACATCGTAGCTCCCGTCTCTGTACCAAAAAAAGCTTGTGGAATAGGATTCACAGTTAAGTACATATTCGTTTATCAAATAATACTTTGCAAAAGAATCCACGTCTATCATTCCGGAAAGATCTTCAAGAGTAACATCAGCAGAAGGTGTTGTATACAGATACCTCATCAATTCGTCTACAGCTCCGTCGAACTGCTCCATCGCTTCAGTAATCAGTTTATCATCTTCAACGTTAATTTCCTTTAATGAAAATCGCCTTTTCAGAATTTCATTGTTAATCCAGTATTCTTCGGTGTGAAAATAATTATCATCATGTTCAAACAACACAGCATCATTACCGGTGAGATTAAGCCGCGATGAATTAATTTCAACCTTTTCTCCAAGCAGGTACGTTCCAAGGTATTCACCATTTACCCACAGATCCACATACTCAAACGATGGAACAAACTCCATATCAAGATTTTTTGCCATCCGATAAACAAGCTGATTTCTTATCATGCTGTCATCACCGGCATTTGACACCAAAATCCATTTTTTTGCGGAATTCATTCCCATAACAGAAATCTTGCTGTCAAATCGAATCTGATATGACTTTTTGTCGTACATCCACCAGGTTGTATTTCCACGCCCCTTGATTTCAGCACTATTATTTACCGTTAAATCGTATTTGCCATTTGGATCCGAAATACGTACTGTTTTTAGTCGTGATCTGACCTCCTTGTCCTCATGAACAAAATCCAGAGTTGCATTATTAATCGTAATCTGTACGCTCGGCAACTCAGATTGCATTACTTTGACAGATACTGTCTGCCCTTCCTCCAAGTTCAGATTAACACTATCTCCGCTTTTTGAAAATGCTCCGGAAATTTTATTCCGGTTAATCTCCCCTTCAGAGGTATTTTCCACATTCCCGGTGAAATAAAGTTCAATATTGGAAATGTCTTCCACCGACGGCACAAACAGATACCATGTATAGTCAGATTCACGAAAAAAGCCCTGAATAATTTCCCCTTGTTCATCCACAGTATAGCAGGAGAACTCCTGTTTCGTTGTATCCTGCTCTGCCTTCTCTGCATCCTGCTCTGCCTTCTCTGCAGTGCAGGATGCAAGAAGTATAAATGCTGCTATCAGAACAATAAAATATTTTTGCAGAATATTTATTTTCATAATCCTTTCCCCTTATTCGACCATATCGAATAATCAATAATATTCCCTATGCCACTTATTTCTGCAGCTTAATTTTTCCTTCGGTCTTGATATTATATACATTCTGTGAATCAAAACGATCCTTAAGACGAATATAAACTTCATATTCGGTATCTTCGCTAAGTTCACCATTGTAGATATAGCACTCAAAACCAGTATTTATCAGAAAATGCTCTTCTTCAAAGGCGCATGCAACATCAAGACGTTCATCCATTTGCACTTCGTATTCTACTGCATTCCCATCTGTATCTACAAGAACAAGGCTCTTATCGTAGCGATAATGAGTGTTACCACGTCTGAATGCAAAACCTCTCAGTCGGAAATAAGACTCATACTGCTTGCATTCATCAAGATACCACTTGATATCCTGTGAATCCTCGCCGTACTCGAATGCATTCAGCCTGCGGCTTTCAACAGGTATAGGCCTGGGTTTTCTTTCTCTTATTATAGGTGTTTGTGAGCACCACTTAATATATTTTTTTCCGTCCCTGGCCTTAGTCATTATACCAATACGACAACTCATAATATCTGCTCTTACATCCGATTTTCTCAAAACACATTCAAATCCGGAATACATGTAGTTTTCATTACCAAAGTGTATTGCAACATCCATTCTTGTTGATGGCAGTACTTTAGCTCCATACACACTGCCGAACGGCACTTCCAGAACAATAAATCGTTCTAACTCTTCGACATGGTCTTCTCCGTCCAGTATAGACCATCCAACGATTTTTATCTTGTCAGTTACATCCACACTATCAATCGTAGCATTATCAAAAGGCTCACAATCTGAAATATCAATCTCTTCAATTATATCATAAT
>JAZSNZ010000043.1:0-3024 GCA_045536645.1 Acutalibacteraceae bacterium | reverse complement strand
TATGGTTTCCGCCTATTTCTGTTCTGCCTGGAGCACTGTACACCGATACATCTTCTATTCCGGGGGCGAATGCAACGAATTTATCAAGCAGCGCACCTATTCTTTCCTTCTGCGGTGCCAGTTCGTCTGCACCGCACGAATAAACATATGAAAGCTGATTAAGTGCCTTTTCTTCGTCAAGCTTTGTGCGTATATCTTTTATATTCATATATATACCTCCTGCCAAACATATTTCTGCACTTATATTTTACCATATTTTTCGCAAGTATCAATACTATTTTATCTATTATCAATAAAAATCGAATAAAAAAAGCGGTTTTGTGCAAAATACTTTTGCGGGCATTTGCATATAATGTTATATGACATCTGTCCCTTCAGAAATTTATTATGACTGACAGAAATATGCAGGCTGAGCTTCCTCCCGGCCTGCATATTTTCTTTTTGTCTTATTTCCCGAATTTGCTCATATTCTCGTCGTTTTTGGCCTTTTTCTGCTGGTTTATCCATGTGTTCATAACCATGCTGTGTGGCAGGAGCTTTACAAGGCGTACCTGCATGCGTACAGGAAAACCGTGTACAGAATAGTCCTTTTTCCTTCTGTAGAGATCCCGAAGTGCAGTCTTTACTACATCCTTTGCCTCGTATATCCTGTTGAAATAATTAACATCGCTGTCATTGGTAACTGCAGAATGGTCAAAGAATTCTGTTCTGACCCATGCAGGATTAACAGCCATCATTCTGATACCTCTGGGCTTAAGCTCTCGGTTCATCGCCCTCGAATAGCTGAGAACAAAGGCCTTTGTGGCACCGTAAACGGTGATGTACGGCACAGGCTGGAAGGCGGAAAGGCTGTCAAGCTGAATTACTTTAGAGCCTTTCTGCATATACGGCAGGGTAAGCTCTGTCATAACTACAAGCGCTGTGCAATTGAGATTTATCATATTGATGTTGTCCTCAAGGGGGATATTTTCATATCTGCCGAATTTCCCGAAGCCTGCACAGTTTACAAGCAGTTCCACCTGCGGTTTATGCTCTTCGAGAAGGGCCTTGTACTCGTCAAAGCTTTTTGACTCCAGCAGGTCAAGGGATATGGGACGCAGCTTACACTTGACCTTGTCACGAAGCTCCTCGAGCTTATCCGCTCTGCGTGCTATGACCCATACCTCGTCTACCGATATGTATTTTTCAAACTGCAGCACAAACTCCTTACCCATACCCGAGCTTGCACCTGTGATTACTGCTATCTTCATTTTATTACCCCTCTTTGTGGTTTTTATTTTATTATATATCTCTGCTCACAAAATCGCAACATCAACTTATTTCTCTTGCAAATTAAACAAACAAAAGTGCAATAATATGTCACTACGCACTATTGCTCTGAGGGAAAGGGAGTGATAAAATAGTAAAAAGCGTTGAAGGAGTGTTTGAAAATGTACTATCTTGGAATCGATATCGGAGGCACCAATCTTTCCGTAGGTGTTGTTGATGAGAACTACAAGGTTATAGGCAGAGGCTCGAGACGTGCTCATGTCCCCCGTCCTATCGAGGAATTCTGCGACGATATTGCCGCTGCTGCACTTGATGCAATTGCAGATGCCGGACTGACTCTTGACGACTTTGAAAACTGCGGCATAGGCTGTCCCGGTGTAATAAATTCTGCTTCAGGCGTTGTTGAATACTCAAACAATCTCCATTATTCAAACATTCCTCTGGCTAAAATGATCTCCGAGAGACTTTCAGGTCTTAAAACCTACATAGACAACGATGCAAATGCCGCTGCACTGGGCGAGGTTCTCGCAGGAGCTGCAAAGGGTGCGTCAAGTGCTCTTGTCATAACCATCGGCACAGGAATCGGCGGTGGTATAATAGTCGGTGACAGAATATACTCGGGCTGCAACGGTGTTGCAGGTGAGGTCGGTCACACGCTGCTTATAAAGGACGGTCTGCCCTGCACCTGCGGCAGACGAGGCTGCTTTGAAACCTATGCTTCCGCTGTTGCTCTGAAACGTCAGACTGCTCAGGCTATGCGTGACAATCCCAATTCCCTTATGTGGACTATTGTTGATTCACCCGAAAAGGTCAGCGGACGCACCTCCTTTGATGCAATGCGCATGGGAGACGCTGCAGCGACAGCCGTAGTTGAGCAATATATAGACTACCTTGCAGACGGTATTACAGATATTATCAATGTCCTTCAGCCTGAGATAGTCTGTCTCGGCGGCGGGGTCAGCAAGGAGGGTGAAGCTCTTCTCTCCCCCCTCGAAAAGCTTATCGCCGAGCGTAGATTCTGCCGCGGCAATGTTCCTCAGCCAAAGCTTGTATGCGCAATGCTTGCCAATGATGCGGGCATAATCGGCGCAGCACTTCTGCCAAAATCGGCAGGCTGATATATCAATCAAAAACAATCTCCAATCTTTATTACCGGCAGCCACAAAAGTGGCTGCTTTCTTTTAACCGTCTGCTCTCTGCGTATTGCAGACAATTTGCTGTCCTCATTTGACAGAAGTGTATATAAAAACTGCCGATTGCCTTTCCATATACAGAAAACTACAGAAACCATCTGTTTATCATGCCCATCTTTACATCACAACCTTACATTGCTAAATAAAATAGTATTGTTACATCAAATAGATTTCAGGAGGGAAAGAAAAATGAAAAAAACACTCAGATCTTCCGGAAAGTTTCTATTGACCGTTTCTGTTTCAATATTTGTTCTCATATTCGTCATCATTGTTGCTTTTTTGGTCATATACAAAATTGAGGGATATGGAAACATATATGAAACAACCAGTACAGAAAAATATCTAGACATCAAATGTAACTTTGACAATGATTCTCCCAGAGAATTCATCAAAAGCTTTTTCCCGAAAGAGATAGAAGATACCTTTCTTGATACCGAATACCACTACAAAGCTAAATTCTCTTTTTCTGTTATTCCTGAGCGACTTTGAATATAAGCAATGCACGCTGCAGTTCTTGTATTGAATTGACATATACAGGAAATACCAATATAATTATATTGGT
>JAZSNZ010000032.1:0-6095 GCA_045536645.1 Acutalibacteraceae bacterium | reverse complement strand
CATTATGCCGAGGTAGAGTATCTGAGGCGCGGCGGAAATGACATTCTGCAGCGAGACCTCCTCAAAGATAAGCGACAGCACGGCGGAAATTATACCGCAGACAAAGAACTGTACACAGCAAAGTCTTACACCGTCGATTTTTTCAACATACTTATCAACTGTAAGAATATGAAGAGCAAAGGAAATTGCACAGCAGAAAACGAGAATATCGCCGAGGTAAACGGCCTCAAGACCGCCGGAAAGGCAGAGCAGGTAGATACCTGCCATGGCGATGACCACACCCACCCACACAACGGGGCGGATTTTCTTTCTGAGGAAGACTGAAAAAATCGGCACTAAAATAACATACAACGCAGTCAGAAAGCCTGCTCTGGCTTCTGCGGCAGCACCGTCGGGATAAAATGCCAGTCCGAACTGCTGGAAATTTACCGAAATGGCAATGAGCACACCGCATAGCAAAGTGCCGACAAGGAAAGAGCGTCTTTCCTTTTTCTCTTTCGGAACAAAGGGGACTTTTTCCTTTCGGTTGAGAAAAAGCCTGAGCACAAAGAGAAATACCGCCGCGATAAATGAGCGCATGGCGTTGAATGCAAAAGAGGGGATAAGGTCCGCCGCGCCGCTCTGAGCAACAAAGGCAAGCCCCCATATTATGGTGGCCGTACCTAAAATCAGCGTTCCCTTGAGATTGTTGTGTTTATTCATATGTAACCTCTGATTTATATAGTCGAGGAAAATTATAGACTATGGCGGTGTTTTTTGCAAGAGGGGAGAGGCTAAGAGGTGCGATGTGCGTAAATGCACCGTCGGTCATTCGTTAAACCAAAACCATTCCGTTAAATTTAAAACGGACAATTCGTGAATTGTCCCTACGGTTAATATCAAAATATTATCGACAAATTCACCCCCACCGTAGGGGACGGCGTCCTCGACGTCCCGTTCTACAATTCCGCATGATGGCAAAACAAAACGGACGGCTGATAGCCGCCCCTACGATTAAAATCTACACCGTAGGGGAGGCTATCAGCCTCCCGTTGCCCAATTCCACACCGAGGCAAAAAACGTACCCTACTTGCAAACCGCTCAATATAATAGTATAATAAAGAATAATCTATACGCAAAAAATACATAGGGAGGCAAAATTATGGGCTTGCGGCGTACAATTAAGGAAATGATAAGCCCCTCTGCCGTATTTCTCGACAGAAACAAGAGTACAATTGAACAGATAAACTCCCTCGATTTCAAGGATAAATCTGATGCGGCACTGCGTATTTTTGCAGGCTGGCTGCGTGAACAGATGGCAGGCAAAAGCGAAGAGGAGTGCAAAAAATTCCTCATTCCCTGCTTTGCCCTTGCAAAGGAAGCACTTCGCAGAGTAACGGGCCTTTCCGCATACGATGTCCAGCTCATGGGCGGCATTGCACTTTTTGAGGGCAATCTTGTGGAGATGTACACAGGCGAGGGCAAAACACTGGCAGGAGTAATGCCTGCTGTGATGTACGGACTCATGGGACACCGTGTCCATATGATAACCTTCAACGACTACCTTGTTGAGCGAGACTATGAATGGATGCACGAAGCCTATGAAATGCTGGGTCTGACCACAGGTTTTATCACTGCGGAAACAGAGACAGCCGAGAGAAAGGTGATGTACAAGAAGGATATTCTTTACATCACACTCAAGGAATGCGGCTTTGACTATCTGCGAGACTTCCTTGCCTCAACCAAGGAAGAGCTTGTACAGAGACGTTATCAGTACGCCATCGTTGACGAGGCAGACTCCATGCTTATAGACGAGGCAAGAGTTCCCCTTGTTATCGCAGGCGACGTGCCCTTCTCCACCAGTATTGCAAAGAAAGCACGCGACATAGCCGCAAAGCTGACCATGGACGTGCATTTCAAGGTCGACCAGTTTTCAAATCAGACCAGCCTTACCCAGAAGGGTATAGTCACCGTTGAGCGAATGCTCAAGATAGACAACCTGTTTGGCGAAGAAAACCTTGAGGTGCTCGACGCAATACAGAATGCACTGAAAGCAGAGCATCTGCTCCACGTTGACAAGGACTACCTTGTCCGTGACGGAAAGATAGAGATAATCGACGAATTTACGGGACGTGTCGTTGAAAACAGACACTACCCCGACGGACTGCAGGCGGCGGTTGAAATAAAGGAAGGCATTTCCAACATAAGCGCAGGCATGATAATGTCGCAAGTCACAATACAGTACTTTATCAGAATGTACTCAAAATTCTGCGGCATGACAGGTACTGCAACCACCTCCGCCAGCGAATTTTACAGCATGTACGGCCTTGAGATAATCGAGATTCCGCCCAATAAACCCCTTATTCGCAAGGACAGAGAGGATAACCTGTTCTCAAGCAAGGAAGCAAAGATGCGTGCGGTCATAGCGGAAGTAAAGAGCCAGCATGCAACAGGCCGTCCTGTGCTTATCGGTACCACCACCGTCGAAGAAAGTGAGTGGCTTGCAGGCGAGCTGAGAAAGGCAGGCGTTTTCACTCAGGTACTCAACGCCCGTCAGGACGACCACGAAGCGGCGATAATCGCAAAGGCAGGAATGCTGGGCGCTGTCACCGTTTCCACCAACATGGCAGGCCGAGGAGTTGACATCAAGCTCGGCGGCGACATTCCCTCCCAGGCAGAAAAAATCCGCTCTCTCGGCGGTCTGTTCGTTATCGGTACAAACCACTACGAGAGCCGAAGAATAGATAACCAGCTCCGAGGCCGTGCAGGCCGTCAGGGTGACCCGGGCGAGACTCAGTTCTTTGTTTCCATCGAAGACGATCTGATGGTCAAGTTCGGACTTAAAAAGCTGCTCCCGAAATACGTTATGTCCTATTCGGGCACGAACGTTATCCGAGATAAGCGAGTTGCAATCGAAGTTGAACACGTTCAGAAGATAGCCGAAGGCTATTATCAGGATATGAGAGCACAGCTTTCGCGCTATACTCAGATTATTGACGATCAGCGACGTGCAATACATAAAAGGCACTACGAGATGCTCAGAGGTACCGTTGAGCCGAGACTTCTGGCGACAAAGAACCCTGAAAAGGCCATACGTCTCCAGAAGGCATACGGTGCAGAGAAGATTGCCCTTGTTGAGCGCCAGCTGACCCTTCATTACATGAACCGCTACTGGGCTGAGTACCTCGACCATATAAGCGATGTCCGACAGGGCATACACCTTGTTGTTATCGGCGGTAAGAATCCTCTCGACGAGTTCAGACGCGAGGCGATAATGGCGTTTACATCCATGCACGAAGCTATCGACCGATCGGTGGTTGATGCCTTCGATACTGCGATAATCGGTGAAAACGGCGTTGACTTTGAGCGGTCCAATATGAGAGGTCCCACCTCCACATGGACTTATCTTATCGATGAATCCGCCGACCAGTTCAGCCGTATGCCCGATATGCTCAGAAAGCTAATGGGCGTCAAGGGACTGGACGACGATGATGATACGGGCGAATACGATGAGGAATAATGCGAGCAGATAAATGCGAGCAGATAAGAGATAAAAGAGAATAGAGAATAGAAAAGGGTTGGCTTCGCCAACGGAGTATATTCTCTCCCCCTGCCAGAGGTGAATACGATAAGGAATAATAAAGAATTAAATTACTCTCTGTAATTTAATTCTCATGTGCCGAAGGCACCCCGCCCCTTGCCTCCCCGAACATAGGGAACTGCCACGAAGCACCCCACCTCTTGGCTCCCCTTGTCAGGGGAGCTGTTGAGCGAAGCGAGACTGAGGGGTAGAATAAGCCGAAGTATTCTTGTAATTTCTGTAGTTTTTTCTCTCACCCTGTCTCCAAGTTCGCAAAAGCGAACTTATTGACATCCCCCTCGTCAGAGGGGGACAAGAAACAGGTTCTCTTGAATATGAGGGCTGTCGAGCAAAGCACCCCACCACTTGCCTCCCTCTGATGAGGGAGGTGGCAAAACCGTAGGTTTTGACGGAGGGAGAGAAACAAATCACAACACAGGCAAACCGAGTTCACCCTGCGATGAACTCGGAGAGTGAAAATTAAGGGCTTAAATCCAAAACAGCTGACTGATAGACTTGAATTTGAAAACAGTTAAACAAATAAGAATTTTACGGAAACTTGCAGAAATGAAAAAACAAATAATATTACTCAACGGCCCGTCCAGCAGTGGAAAATCTACATTAGCCAAAGCTTTGAAAGCGCTGATAGAAGAAAAAAGAAACGAAAAATATGTTATTGTCTCTATTGATGACTTTATGAAACTGTCAACAGAAGAAACCATATATGAAGATGATGTATTTGACATTTCAGGTGACATGTGTGTAAGCGTATTGGAGGCTTTGAAAACATCCCATGGTGTTATTATTGACCATGTAATTACCAGCGAACGAATTTTTCGTCAGTTAACAGCAATGTTGGGACAATTTCAAATCCATTTCGTGCATGTGACCTGTCCCTTAAAGATATTGCTTGAAAGGGAGTATGCGCGCAAAAACAGATGCCTGGGTTCCGCAGAATCCTCATATACGTACTTGTTTCCTAAGGATGAATACGACTTAACGGTGGATACTTCTGTCATGATGCCAGCGGAATGTTCCATGAAAATTTATAGTGAGTTATTATAGAATTCCAAATCCCAATTTATAAATCATATCACCCTCAAGGCAAATAAATTTCCCACAGGAAAGGAAGTAATAAAAATGGCTAAGATAAAAGCCCTCAGCGGCATGAACGACATGCTCCCTGCAAACGCATACAAATGGGAGCACATAAAGAAGACCTGTATGGAGGTAGCAAGGCTCCATGGTTTCCGTGCTATCCGCACCCCTGCCGTTGAGTACACCGAGCTTTTCTCCCGCGGCGTCGGTGAGACAACCGACGTTGTACAGAAGGAGATGTACACCTTTAATGACCGCGGCGGTCGTTCTCTTACCATGCGTCCTGAAATGACTGCAGGCGTCATGCGCTGCGCCATCGAGCATGGCTTAACAGGCGACACTCTCCCTGTAAAGGCCTGCTACATTGAGCCCTGCTACCGTGCAGAGCGTCCCCAGGCAGGCAGATACCGCGAGTTTTTCCAGTTCGGCGCTGAGCTGCTGGGCACTGCCACACCTGCCGCTGATGCTGACATGATAAGCATGGCCGCCGATGTGCTGAATGCTCTCGGCATCGAGGGCGTTACCCTTGAGCTTAACTCCATTGGCTGTCCCGAGTGCAGAAAGAACTATCACGAGGCACTGAAGGCATATTTCAACGAAAATATCGAGGAGCTCTGCGAGACCTGCCGCGGCAGGCTCGAAAAGAACCCCATGAGAATACTCGACTGCAAGAGTCCTGTCTGCAAGGGTATCGCCGCTAACGCTCCCTTTATCACCGACTATCTCTGCGAGGAGTGCGAAAATCATTTCAAGTCCGTTCAGGAGTTGCTGCATGGCATGGGCATTGAGTTTACCATCAATCCCAGAATCGTGCGCGGTCTTGACTATTACACCCGCACCGTATTTGAATTTGTATCCGACAGCTTAGGCTCACAGTCCACCTGCTGCGGCGGCGGACGTTACGACGGACTTTCCGAGGCAGTAGGCGGTCCGAAGCTTCCTTCCATCGGCTTTGCAATGGGACTTGAGCGCATAATGCTTATTATGGAGGCTCAGAATACACCCTTCCCCGAGGAAGAAAAGACTCTGCTCTATATCGCCGCTCTTGGTGACAAGGCAGTTCTGCGTGCCGCATCTCTTGCAAGCACTATCCGCGCAGAGGGCTTCTCTGTTGAGACTGACCTTTCTGCTCGCTCCCTCAAGGCTCAGATGAAGTACGCCGACAAGATCGGCGCTCAGTATGTTGTAATTCTCGGCGATTCCGAGCTTGAAAGCGGCGTTGTGAAGCTTCGCAAGATGGCAGACGGCACTGAGACAGAGGTCGATCTCGATTCAGGCCTTCTCGAAGAGCTTTACAACCTTGGCATCATGGATTCTCTCGGAAAGC
The DNA here is from genome assembly GCA_045536645.1 of Acutalibacteraceae bacterium. GTDB lineage: Bacteria > Bacillota > Clostridia > Oscillospirales > Acutalibacteraceae > JAISGQ01. The sequence goes on along the minus strand of JAZSNZ010000032.1, from coordinate 111 downwards.
TTGAGGCTATGACAGGGGATCTTGACGATCTCGGCTCCATGGCACGTCTTTTCGGCGGCGAAGAATAAAAAATATTTTTAAAAAGGGGATAAAAACATGAACATGAAAAAG
>JAZSNZ010000284.1:0-2075 GCA_045536645.1 Acutalibacteraceae bacterium | reverse complement strand
CATGGTCTCTCCGTTGTATGCGAGCAGAGTTTTGTTTCTTCTGACATTCTTGGTGATCTCTGTCACTGCTGTCGGAGTCGGTACAGCGGCTGTGTGTATCCCAATCACTTCCATGCCCATCGCAAGATGTTTTGCGTAATTCTTGAGGTGCAGATTATAAACTGTTGGTTTGTTATAGCCGACTGCTATGTGGCCGATATCCTTGCCGTCAAACACTATCGGAAGCACATGAACTATCGTGGGATGCTCTGCCTGTGGGAAATCGATAGGGAATATATCTGTACTCTTAAAATCGATCTGATCTTCTTTGTTTACGAAATCTGTCATGAACAGGCAGCGCGAGGTGTGCTCGTCAGTGTGCAGGCATACTGTTATGCAGTTCTTGTCCGAAATAAGATAGTGGGTTTGTGATATCACATCAGACAGATCCTTAATATCACGGCACGCAAACAGTTTTTCCACCAGTTCGCTGTTGGTGAACTGGTTATCCTCAACGCTGCGTTTTTCGTGCATTTCAAGACGCATACGCAGATCTATATGCTGATTATTGCCGCAGCCGCAGCTCATACCTGTGATGATATTTACTCTCGGTCGGTTTATCTGCAGCTCATCCTCGCCTGTGATAAGCGAATGCAGGCGCGCCACAGCTGTTCTGCCTATATACTCTGCATCACAGGCGCAGGTGGTTATGGAGATTATTCCGTTCTGTGAGCAAGAGCTTGCGCTGAAGCCCGCAACGATTATATCATCAGGCACGCGGATGCCATATTTAGAAAGTGCTTTTATAAAGAAAAATGCTATGTAATCGCTGTAACAGATGACTGCGTCAGGCTTTTCAACTACCCCGTATGCGATATCCTCTGCAAGCTTATCGGCACACTCCCTCCAGAAGCCGCCGTATATCATATTGTCGTCCGTTACCGATAGCCCGTGTTTTGTAAGCGAGTTTATAAAGCCCTCATCAGTCCTTGTCGCAACGCCCTGATAGCCGCCCAGAAAATACAATAATTCGCAGCCGTGCTGTTCTATTATATGGTCTGTAAGCTGCTCGATATTGCGGCTGAAGTCGCCTGTGACCGTATTACTGAATACTGTGGAATTTCCTATTACTACAACAGGCTTGCTGCATTTTTCCGCAATATCTCTCGCGAGTCGTTTGCCGAGAGATTTCTGCGAGGAAAAGGTCTTTTCCAGAAAGACAACGCCGTCATATCTGTCATAGTCTATCAGATCAAATACGCATTCCTCGCCGCAGGTCTTCAGCTGATTGAGCAGCGACATAGAGAATACTGTGGTAACATAGTCCATCCTCTCTGCCTGTTTTGCCACGCCCATGAGATATTCGTCACGATAATCCTCTGTAATATCAGCCATTATCACGCAGATGTTGCCTTTTTTGCTCATATCGATACCGCCTTTCGGAATGTTGTGCTGCTTGAAATTCGTAACGTAATTATATAACAGTTTTGGCGTAAAGTCAAGCAAATTCACAAACTTTGCGTTTTTCGGCAGCATTGCCGTCTGCTGCGATTATTGATAAGTAAACTATATGTTATGGCTTTTGGCAACATACACACGTGCTCTGGCATCTTACGCACAAAAATATACCTGTTACGCACTTGTAAAGCCCTGTCGCACATAATATATTGAAATGGTTTTAATTGTAGTATAAAATAGTAATTGAAAAAATTTATACAGGAGGCTTTATATATGAGAGCTTTTGATCTTAGCAGTGAGGATTCGCTGATTGTAAGGGATAACAAGATAGTTGCAAATGTCGGCGGACAGGAGCTTGTTTTCGACATTGATGCAGTAAACAAGCTCGTTGTGTACACAACCTGCATGGGTCCGCTTCATGACGATATGGGGCTGATAATACATATTAGCAGCGACACTACGATACGAATTATGTCAGGGCATGAATGTTATGAGAGCTTTCTGTTTGACGGACTTGGAAAGGCACTGCCGATCGACTATAAAAAGATCGTTGAAGCATCAGGCTGTACCAAGTCTAAAATGTTCGTGATATACAAAAAGGACAGTTATGATTTTCCGTTTGCGGATGGTCCTCATGC
>JAZSNZ010000071.1:0-3540 GCA_045536645.1 Acutalibacteraceae bacterium | reverse complement strand
ACCGTAATGAGCAGTGTGCCCGACGCCGCAAAGGTCAAGATACTGCTTGCCCAGGCACTCTTCGGACAGCCTGAGATACTTCTGCTGGACGAGCCTACAAACCACCTTGATATAAAGAGTATTGCATGGCTGGAGGAGTTCCTCATGGATTACCCCGGCACAGTGCTTGTAGTATCCCATGACCGACACTTTCTCAACAACGTCTGCACACATATCTGTGATATAGATTACAACAGCATAAAGATTTATGTTGGTAACTACGATTTCTGGTACGAGTCGAGCCAGCTTATCCAGCGTCTTCTTGCCGACCAGCACAGAAAGGCAAGCGAGAAAATCGCCGAGCTGCAGAACTTCGTATCCCGATTTTCTGCCAACAAATCCAAAGCGAAGCAGGCAACAGCCAGAAGAAAGCTCATCGAAAAGCTCAGCGTTGAGGAATTGCCATGCTCTACACGCAGATATCCCTTCGTAGGCTTTACCATGGACAGAGAGCCGGGCAAGGAGATACTCAGAGTCAACGGTATCTCAAAGACCATCGATGGCGTAAAGATACTCAACAACGTAAGCTTTGCTCTTAACAAAACAGACAAGGTCGCCTTCATTGCAAAGAACGACCTTGCTATGACCACCCTTTTCAAAATTCTCTTTGAGGAGCTTGAGCCTGACGAGGGAACCTTCAACTGGGGAGTATCCACCACACAGAGCTACCTGCCCAGAGACAACGGCGAGTTCTTCGATAACTGCAACATGAACCTTGTCGAGTGGCTTTCCCAGTGGTCAAAGGATCAGACACAGACCTACCTGCGCGGCTTCCTCGGAAAGATGCTCTTCTCGGGCGATGAGGTGCTCAAGCCTGTAAAGGTGCTGTCGGGCGGCGAAAAGGTACGATGCATGCTCAGCCGAATGATGCTGTTCGGCTCCAATGTTCTCGTGCTTGACCAGCCTACGAACCACCTCGACCTCGAAGCTATCACCGCAGTAAACAAGGGCGTTGAGAGTTTCAAGGGCGTAGTTCTGTTCTCTTCTCATGACCACGAGTTCATGGGAACAATAGCAAACAGAATAATCGAGATAACCGAGGACGGCGTTATTGACAGAGCCTGCACCTACGACGAATACATCGAATACATGATGAACAGATGACTCCATTTAAGGAGTTTGAGGCAAAGCCTCAACTATACATGATAAAACAAAAAGTGGGCGTAAAGCCCACTTTTTAAATCACTCATCTTTAAATAAATCCATATTCCTTTTGATTACGCTCTTACCACGCCACATATAGGCACGGTCGGAGGCATTGGCGAGGTCGTTTTCCTGCACATCGGGATTGGCTCGGCGGAGAAAAGCATCTATATATGTATTTTCCGCATTCTTGTTGTGAGGACAGACGTCCTGACAGGTGTCGCAGCCCCATACAGAACCGTTTTTTCTTATAAGAGCTATCTCAAGCTCGGAAAGAGTGCCCTTCTTCTGCGTTATATATGAAATGCAGTTATCGCGGACAAAACCGTCCTCGGAAAGAGCCTTTCCGGGGCAGGCTGAGCGGCAGGTGCCGCAGTGCTCACAGAATGAAACCTCCGAGCCTGTAAATGGCACTTCAAGATTTGTGACTATCTCACCAATAAAGCAGAAGGTGCCGAAACGGGGATTTATAAGCAACCCGTTGTCGCCGATTTTTCCCAAGCCGCAAAGAGAGGCAGTATATACCTCGGGAATAGGGGAGTTGTCGATAAACCATACAAAATCATGCTCGGGGAAGGCGTTGCGGAGTGCAACGCAGGCATTGTTGAGCATGTGACCTGCGATTTCGTGGTAATCGGGCACAGCGGCATAAAGGGAGAGGTTTCCTTTTTCGACAGGCACCCTGTAGGGGAAAAGCACCGATATCACGGCTTTTGCGTCCATGGGAAGCCTGCCCTTTGCCATGCAGGGCAGAAGCCTGTCTTTTACAAGAGAATAATCGCACACACCAAAGTCATACAATCCGTTGGCGTTCATGATAATTGACAGCATGCCTGTCACGATATTCACCCCTTTTCAGTGATAAAAGAAATCGATAAAAGAAAAATAATATCGTCTTTTATCATGTTGCATAATAACCTTTTAGCTATTATAACACAAATTATTAAAAATCCAACTGTTTTATGTGAAAAAATATCCATTTACATTTTGTTAATAATTTGATATAATAACGAATAACAAATTAAGGAGGATTCTCCATATGAGAAAAGCAATACCAATTATGGTGCTTGTTCTCGTTTTGCTTATTATACTTATAGCGCCGTCTTGCACATCTGAAAGAGCGGATGAACCGCAGCCTCCGCTCACAAGCGGCTCGGTAGTAGTAACAAGCGGCTCGGCGATACCGACCAATGTCGAGCCTGATATAGTCGGCAAAATAACCAGTATATCAATCACCTCAGACAGAGCAACTATGCTTGTTGAGGCGGAAAAGACAGCTGACGAAACAAACGGGAATCAGGTATACAGAAAAGCAACAGTAACAGTTGACCTTAAGAGTGCGATAGGAAAGGAAGAGTCGGAAGAAACATTCTCTCACCTTTCACTGGCGGCAGGAGATACCGTACAGGTATGGTTCGGATCTTCCGTAACAGAGACATATCCTGTTCAGGCATACGCACAGGCGGTAAAGATTATGCGTTCAGGCATCGTAAGTGATGCTATGGGGGTTATCAATCTCCCGAGGCTTGTTGTAAACTGCGGAGCTGACAGTTCGCTTGCAGCAGCAACAGCAGTCAAATGGAACGGTCAGAACTATAACTACGGCACAGTGGAAGAGGTGCTCGCTGAAAATCTCGGTTCGGTAGTAAGCGTGCGCTGCGGAGAAACCATTTCCCTTCAGTTCAGCATGATGCCTGACAGTTGTTCAGTATCATACAGAACAGCTGAGGAGAATTCCGTTCCGGTTCCAATTGAGCCTGTGGGCGGAAAGCTGAACATCCCCGAAAATGCTCCCGGAGATTACATTTACACAGTTAACGTAGTATACGGCGAAAATACAGTATCCTATGTATTTTCGGTGTTCGCATTTATCTGATAAATAATTACAAGCGAGGTTGAAAGTGATGCTTAACACAGAAAAATCAATGGAAAAAATTGTAGCTCTCTGTAAAAACAGAGGATTCATCTTCCCCGGCTCCGAGATTTACGGTGGTCTTGCAAATACATGGGACTACGGCCCACTTGGCACAAGACTCAAGAATAATGTAAAGGACACTTGGAGAAAGAGATTTATTCAGGAGAGACACAACAGCTTCGAGGTTGATGCAGACATTCTCATGAACTCAAGAGTATGGGAAGCATCCGGCCACGTATCCAGCTTCTCCGATCCTCTCCTTGACTGCAAGGAATGCAAAATGCGTCATAGAGCAGACAACCTCATCGACGATTTCGACCCCGAGGCTCACGCAGACGGCATGACAAAGGAAGAGATGTTTGAGTACATCAAGGCTCATTCCATTCCCTGTCCCCACTGCGGCAAGCACAACTTTACCGATATCCGTGAGTTCAACCTCATGT
>JAZSNZ010000217.1:0-4485 GCA_045536645.1 Acutalibacteraceae bacterium | reverse complement strand
ACATGAGTCTCGCAATTTAAAACAAGCCAGACCAAAAGGTCAGTATGTTGACTTGCTACGCATGGGAACGCTTGCTACTCCCTCATAAATTGGCGTAATCATATCATAATTTTTTGCAGATTGCAAGAGCTTTCCTTAACTTTCTGCAAAAACAAACCGCAGACCATTTGGTCTGCGGTTTGAAATCTTAGCTCATCTTAACATCTTCCCAGAGCTCATTCATAAGCTCATTTGTTTCAGTGGGAAGATTGATATAGAACTCGCTGTTTGCAAGAAGTGCATCACTGGGATAGTACTGGGGATTGTTCTTTGTCTCCTCGTCAAGCTCGTCATAAACGGTGGTGAGGGGAGTGGAGTAGCCGACGTACTCAACATTTGCAAGAGCGATATCCTTTTCGCAGAGGAAGTTGATGTACTGCTCAGCCCAATCCTTATGCTTGGATGTCTTGAGAACGCACATAGCGTCAACAAATTTGTTTGTGCCGCTTTCGGGTACGTAGAAAGCAACATCAGGATTGTCCTCGATGATGCGGACACCGTCGCCTGCATAGTAGGGAGCGATAGCAGCCTCACCGCTGGACATCTTGCTGAAGATCTGATCCATTACGTAAGCCTGAACAAGGGGCTTCTGCTTCATCAGTTCGTCGGCAGCAGCTCTGATCTGGGCCTCATCAGTAGTGTTGAGAGAATAGCCGAGCTTGAGCTGAGCGATACCGAAAGCATCTCTGGGGTTGTTGAACATAAGGATCTTGCCTGCGTACTTCTCAGACCAGAGGATATCCCAGCCAAGCTTTTCAACGTCGGCCTTGTCAACCATCTTGGTGTTGTAGAAGATGCCTACAGTACCCCACATATAAGGAACGGAGTACAGATTCTCAGGGTCATATATGGGATTTACAAAATCCTCATCGATATACTGGAAATTGGGAATGTTATCAAAATTAAGGGTAGCGAGCAGATCCTCGTCTATCATCTTGGAAATCATGTAGTCCGAGGGAATAACAATGTCATAATTTGCACTGCCGCTTGCAACCTTAGCGTACATGCTTTCATTGTCGGGATAGGTGGTGTAAACAACCTTGATGCCCGTTTCCTTATAGAACTCTTCGTTAACGTCGATCATGTCGTCTTCGCCGACGGAAAGGTATTCGCCCCAGTTATAGACATAAAGGGCATTGGTGTCTGAACAGCCCGTCAGACCTGCAAATGCGACTGCCATGACGGAGATTGCGATGAGTACTGAAAGGATTCTTTTTTTCAACTTACCATTCCTCCTAAAAATATATCAAATCAGACATTTCTGCCTGCTTTGCGCACTCTGCGTTCGCTCTTCATATTCTGACTCGACTGAATGTAATTGATGAGCAGAAGCATAATGAGTATAGCGAAGAACATAAGAGATGTCAATGCGTAAATCTTCGGGCTGACACCCTTTCTTGCCTGAGCGAAAATAAGCATGGGGAGAGTTTCAACGCCTGATCCGCCGACGAAGTAGCTTATAACAAAATCGTCGAGGGAGAGGGTAAAGGACATCATAAGACCGGTCATAACACCGGGCATTATCTCGGGGAGCACCACCTTGAAAAAGGATTTGAAAGGTGTGCAGCCAAGATCCTGTGCTGCTTCCTGTATGTGGGGATTCATCTGTCTGAGCTTCGGCATGACAGAAAGAACTACATAAGGAATACAGAAGGAGATATGTGCGATAAGAAGGGAATAAATTCCCAGTGAAACAGCGTAGTTTGTCAGCTTTGCAACAGCAACGAAGAGAAGCATAAAGGAGATACCCGTTACGATCTCAGGGTTGACCATGGGAACGTTGTTGAGGGTAAGCATAACTGCCTTTACCTTCTTGTTGGCGTGCTGGAGGCCGACTGCTGTTGCGGTACCGATGATGGTAGCGAAGATAGACGAAATAACAGCTATCATCAGTGAAAGACCGAGAGCTCTTATGATAGCCTCGTCCTGAAAGAGCGATTTGTACCAGTCAAAGGTAAATCCTGTAAATACTCCTCTGTTTTTGGACTCGTTGAATGAATATGCGATAAGGACAGCAATGGGTGCGTAAAGGAAAATAAAAATGATAGTATTGTAAATACGATAGAATATCTTCATGCAACCAACGCCCCCGATCCGTCTTCATCACCGAACTTGTTCATAAAGAACATGCAGATGAGTACAAGCACCATGAGTACCAGAGACAGCATGGAACCGACATTGTAGTTGATGGCCTGACCGAGGAACTTAGCCTCGATAATATTACCGATAAGCATGGTCTTGCCGCCGCCCAAAAGCTCGGAAATAAAGAATGCGCTGAGAGAGGGGACAAAAACCATTGTAATGCCCGAAATGATGCCGGGAACGCTGAGAGGCAGGATAACGCGGGTGAACACGTGAATTCCGTTTGCGCCCAGGTCCTGAGCTGCCTCGATGACTCTGCTGTCGATTTTGGTCATTACAGAATAAAGGGGCAGTACCATATAGGGCAGGAAGGTGTAAACAAGACCGAGCAGGATAGCGCCGTCGGTATTAATCATGTGCAGAGGTTCGAGGCCGAAGAAACCGAGAATGGTGTTGATAAGGCCTGTATCCTCAAGCAGGGTCATCCATGCATAGGTGCGGATGAGAAAATTCATCCACTGAGGTATCATAATGAGCATGACCATGGTCTGCTGCTTGAATCCCTTTGCACGTGAAATGCTGTAGGCAATGGGATAACCGAGGATAAGACAAAGCAGTGTTGCGGCAACACCGAAAACCAGTGATGAAGCAAAGATATCAATATACCTGCCGATTTCGGTGATGTTGCTGAAAGAGAAATTCCCTGCTCTGTCGGTAAGAGCGTAGTAAACAACGATGGCAAGAGGCACCACCGTAAAGAGCAGCATCCACAGCCCGTAGGGAGCTGCGAGCCAGCTGAGCTTTCTTTTCTGTTTCATACCCGAAGGACTCCTTTATGAAGAAATAATTTTATCAGTTGCCGTCAGCGAAATCGATATCGCTTGCGTAGTCGCCTGTATATTTCTTCATGATATGGATATTTTCGGGAGCGACGGTCATGCCTATGACATCGCCCTCCTTCTGGGGTATGGTGGACTGAATAAGCCAATCCTCATCCTGGTCGGGGATATTGACGATCATTTCGTAGTGAACGCCCTTGAAGGTAGTGGAGACAACTGTTCCTGAGAACTTGGAAACATACTCGGGAACGACCAGAACGTCCTCGGGTCTGACAACAACGTCGACCTCTTCGCCCCGGGCAAAGCCCTTGTCAACGCATTCAAGCCTTGCACCGCAGAACTCAACATCAAAGTCTGCGTGCATGATGCCGTCAACGATATTGCTTTCGCCGATAAAGTCAGCGACAAAGCCGTTTTCGGGCTCATTGTAGATATCCTCGGGAGTGCCTATCTGCTGAATGACGCCGTGGTTCATGACAACGATAACGTCAGACATGGAGAGAGCCTCTTCCTGATCGTGGGTAACGTAAATGAAGGTGATGCCCAGCTGCTGCTGAATTTTCTTAAGCTCCACCTGCATATCCTTGCGCAGCTTTAAGTCGAGAGCGCCAAGAGGCTCGTCGAGAAGGAGAACCTTCGGATCGTTTGCCAGAGCTCGTGCAATAGCGATTCTCTGCTGCTGACCGCCTGAAAGTGTGTCAACAGTACGCTTTTCATAACCTTCGAGAGAAACGAGCTTCAAAAGCTCCTTGACTCTCTGCTTTATAACATCCTTCGGCTTCTTCTGAATCTTCATGCCGAATGCGATGTTTTCAAAAACATTCATATGGGGGAAAAGAGCGTAACGCTGGAAAACGGTGTTCAGCTTACGCTTGTGAGGGGGCAGATCATTAATTCTCTCGCCGCCGAAATAAACATCGCCATCATCGGGATCAATAAAACCGCCGATAATGCGAAGAGTAGTAGTCTTGCCGCAGCCGGAGGGACCGAGAAGCGTGACAAAGGCTCCATTGTCAATATCAAGATTGAGATTATTAAGGACACTCTCCCCATCAAATGACACCGATACGTTTTTTAAACTGATGATAGTATCAGACAACTTGCCTTCCTCCCTTACAGATACAAAAAAAGAAATGACATTTTTACGCAAAGTCACATCAACACTACTATATTAACATTATGTAAAAATGTCAAGTAAATAACGCAAATTTCGACCGAAAAATTTTGAAAAACTCGCAAAATTCCGCAAAAAACCATGAAAAAACCGCAACTAATCTTAAACTATCTCTGCAATGCTCTGAGATTCATCGAAATACTCTGGAATTCTCCCGAATACTCGCGATGGAGTGATTGTACCAAAAAAGAGAAATAAATAAGGAATGAATTTAATAAAAGTGCTAATAAATTACTGTGCTAAAGTTTATTGAGAGCGGAGTAAATAAGAGAAAATGAAGAAGAATATAAGAAAAGGACGGATCAAAATGAACGAAAAAATAAAAAACACAGCTGTTTTTGCAATCAGAGC
>JAZSNZ010000143.1:0-4427 GCA_045536645.1 Acutalibacteraceae bacterium | reverse complement strand
CATGGCTACGATCCGACTTCAGAATTTTCTCTTACCTGCAATGGGGGCAATGATATCCGCCGCAATATTTTTAAGACAATGGCAGAAAAGGGATTGGCAATTCTCGAAATGAGAAGCATAGATGCAAGCCTTGAGGACATCTTCATGACCCTTACAGCAAAGGAGGCAAAGCAATGAAAGCAATAGTCAAAAAAGAGTTTGCCACCTATTTCCGCTCACCTATCGGATATGTCTTCTGCGCAGCATACCTGCTTTTTTCAAGTATTTATTTCCAGTCCATCATGTCTTATGGCGTTTCTTCCTATTTTACCGATATTTACGCAGGCATGAGATATTTTGTACTGCTTCTTATACCCATCCTTACCATGAGACTGTTCAGTGAGGAACGCAGACACAAAACAGATCAGGTTCTTATCACTTCCCCAGTAAGCATCTCATCTATCGTCTTCGGCAAGTTTTTTGCAGCCTTTATCATATACGCAGGCTGCGTGATGATTACCCTCGTATACGCCTGCGTGATGGCTATATTCATTACTCCCCCGTGGCTTCTTATTATCGGAAATATCATCGGAACTCTGTTTTACGGTGCTACATTTATTGCACTCGGTATGTTTATTTCGAGCATGACCGAAAGTCAAGCCGTTGCAGCAATGCTCACCTTTACCATCAATATAGTTCTCATGCTTGTTGATGTCATTGTTCCTCTGTTTACAAAAAACAAGTATATTATCTCTGCTGTTTCATGGATATCCTTTGCAGAAAGGTACAATCCATTTACAATAGGAGTTCTCGACTTTACAAGTCTTATCTATTTCCTCTCCGTATTCGGTCTGTTCGTATTTCTCACTATCAGAGTAATCGAACGCCGCCGCTGGAGCTGAGGAGGTAAAAAATGAGCAGTAAAAAGCAAAAAAGTATAAATCCTCATAACGAAAACATCGAGGAAATGCTCGATAAGCTCTCATCTGTTTCCCCCGAAAGTGTCTCTGAGGATAAATACGAGGAGCAGAATGAATCTATTCCTTTCGATGTACGTGCAAAGGCATTTTTCAAAAATGAAAACGGCGAGCGTACACGCTTTTTAAATAAAATAAAAAAGGAGCTTCGCAGCACAAAATCAAAGCACAGCTCCATGTCTTTTATTATCACCGCAATATTCTTTGTCCTTATTGTAATAGTCAATATTCTGGCAACTGCTCTTGCAGGAAGATATCCTCTTCTGAATCTTGACCTGACAAGAGACGGAACATATTCTCTTTCCGAATCGACCATATCAATTCTCAAAGACCTTGACGAAGATATTGCCGTAATCATTCTCGCTTCAGAAGAAGCCTGCACTTCGCCCAACAGTGAGTTTGACCCTTACAACCAGATTCCGCAGGCTCACGAGCTTATCATGCGTTATGCAGCATACTCCAGCCATATAAGCATCGAGCACGTCGACCTGACAAGAACACCTCAGATACTCAATGAGGAATTTCTCAGCGAATACAAAAGTCAGCTTTCCGATTATTCGATAATCGTTCTGAACAAAAACACAGGCAGAGTGAGAGTTACTTCCTTCTACGATATGCTCCCTTATCTTCAGTATGTAATGGATTCTTACTATTACTATGATGTATCTGCTGAAGACTATGAGATCTCAAGCTCATACGCAGAATCAGAGCTGACATCGGCAATAAGGACTGTTGTCCTTGAACGCGACACTCTTCCAATCGCCGCATATATAAACGATATCGAATCCGACTCAGAGTGTGCATATTTCCTTACAGCTCTCCAGAAGAACGGCTATGAGCTCTCCCCTATGAGCATGAACAGCGACATTCCTGAAAATGCCGAACTGCTTGTTCTTCCCTCTCCCAGGGAAGACATCACACCGTGGCTGTCTGCAAGGATAGAAGAATGGCTATACAATAACGGCGCTTACGGCAGAACTCTTATCGTCTTTACTATCGCATCGGCTCCCGAAATGCCGAATCTCAATGCACTGCTCGAGAACTGGGGCATGAGATACACATCCGATATCGTTTATGAAAGTGACCGAGAAAGTGTTGTTGCAGGTGCCGCTCTCGACAGTTATTTCTATGCTCAATATGCAGATTCCGCATTTACCTCTGAGCTTGCCGACGCAGGCAAAAACACCCGTGTTATAATGGCAAACAACATCGAGTTTCTCTTTGACAGCAGCAACGAAAAAACAACTAACGCAATTCTTACATCTACTGCCGGCGGCTATGCCTGTGCATCTGCCGATGAATATGATTCTGTCAAGAGCACAGGTGTCGGTGCAAGCCGGAAAACCGTTATGGCAATCTCCACTCAGTACGGCACTGACATAAACGGAAATGAAACACAAAGCAATGTTGTGCTTGCTCCTTCCTCTATTTATCACACCGATGTTTTTTCGAGCTCACAGTATGGCAACTTTTCTCTCATCATGGGAATATGCGATGAGTTTGCAGGTATGGGCGATGTTTCTGTTGATATTCAGGCAAAATACCTTTCTGATGTGGATTTTTCCATTGATGATTCGTCCCTTGCCGCAATAACTGTTATCTTCACTCTCATCGTTCCTCTGCTTATTCTTGCAATGGGAATTATCGTCTATATCAGGAGGCGATTCCTGTGAGAGAAAAAAAGAGGCTTCTTATCATTCTGCTGTGCGTTTGCATCGTGCTGGGATTTGCCATGTGGCTTCTGCTCAGAGCTCCTGAGCCCGAAAGCGGCTCAACATCGGAATCTCCCGCAGAGCATGAGCATGAGATTTATGATAATTTCATTGAAAATGCCGACGGCGCACTTCTTATAGACAAAGAAAGCAGTGATGTAAAATCCATTGTTCTGACAAACAGCAGCGGCACATTTACCATTCTTCGCGACAATGTCACTGCAGAGCTGTATATTGACGAAATTGACAGAGCTATTCCCCTTTGCAGTGACTACATTGAGTATGTGTGGTATTATGCTTACTGCCTTGGCTACAACTACAGGATTATCAGCACAACAGATGCTCCTCTGCTCCTCTCTGATTATGGTCTTGATTCTCCGGCGGCATCTTTCAGAATTACATATTCTGATAACTCCACAACAGAATTTTCCATCGGAGACGCACTGGCAACAACAGATAATGTTTACTATATCACCTTCAAGGGAATTAACGATACAGTATTCATTACCGAAATGACCTTTGCAGCATTTGAGAACGAGAGCTATTTCATCGACACAGACTTTTTTTCATATATCGATGGAAATACTGAAGATGTTAAGATAGGAAAAATCAGAATAAGCGGAACAACCATTCCGAAGAAAATTACAATTGAGCCTTACTCGAGCAACGACAGAAGCGACCAGTCATACGGACACAAGCATATATTGACCTCCCCTGTACGTACTGCTGTCAATGATGTAAATGCAACAGCACTTGTAAATGAACTGATATATCTTGCTGCAGAATCTGCAGTCTGCAGTTCTCCCGACAGTGCTGCGCTTGAGGAATACGGGCTCGATAAACCCTCCCTTGTCTTTACTTTTGACCGAAACGGCAAAGAGCATGTGCTTTATATCGGCAAAACCGACAAGTCCACCTACTGCTATGCAATGCTCAAAGGTCTCGATGTAATTTACAGCATTGACCCTGTTCAGGCTGAGGCCATTTTATCCTCCTCCCTTTCCTTCTACCGCTCGGGCGAGCTAAGGCTTTTCAGAATAAATGCTGTCGAAAGTGTGTCTGTCAGATTCAATGACGAAAGCTATGAATTCAGCATCAGCCGCACTGCTCTTTCCGATGACGGAGAATATTATGAATATCATGTTTTTTCCGATGAAAAAGAACTTACTGTGGATTACTACAGAAGCTTCCTTTCTGTAATCAGCAGTGCATATGCAGCAAGCTGGGATACAAAAACTTCATCTGATGAGCCATCGTTGACTGTAAGAGTCAGCTATTTTGACAGCTTTGACAGAAAAGACGACGTTCTGGAATTTCGGAAATCTGATTTCAATCGCTTTGTCTGCCGCATCAACGGCACTGATACAGCAAGCGTTTCTGCCATATTCCTGACCCGTGTTATGAATGCTGCACGTGCTCTTGCAGCAGACCAACCCATTATCGATTAAAAAGAGAGGCGAAAGCCTCTCTTTTTTGTATTGACTTTTGTCAGGATATGGTATATTATGTCTTTGTCGCTTTATCACTTAAAAGCTTAAAAACACAAAATCACTAAAGTAACGGAGAGATGAAATGAGTAAAGAAGCTACACTTTTGACGGTAATCGGTGTATATATGGTATTTATGCTGCTTATCGGACTGCTCAACAAAAAGAGCGGTGAAAGCATGACAGGCTTTACTGTCGGAAACAGAAGCGCAGGCGGCTGGATTTCCGCTCTCAGCTATGGCACGGCATATTTTAGTGCCGTTATGTTCATCG
>JAZSNZ010000005.1:0-6060 GCA_045536645.1 Acutalibacteraceae bacterium | reverse complement strand
CCGCGACCAGCTTCTTGACGAGGTCTGGGGATTCAATTATTACGGTGACTCCAGAACAGTTGACGTGCACGTAAAGCGCCTGCGTGAAAAGCTCGAGGGAGTAAGTGAGCAGTGGAGCCTCAAGACTGTATGGGGTGTCGGATATAAGTTTGAGGTCAAGCAGTGATCATGCGCGAGCGTGTACTGAATTTCTTTAGAAAAACAAAAGAACGTCTTTCCCGTACCATATTTACAAAGTATCTGACAGTAACATTTGTAACACTGTTGTTCGGATTTATCCTTCTGGGCATACTGATCACGAACTTTGTCAGCAGACGATGGGAATCAGAGCAGCAGGAGCTTCTTGCGGGAAACGCAAGAAGTGTATCTCAGACTGCATCAAAATACTTTGGACGAACCGCGGTTCCTTCTGATGATCCTGACGAGGCACCTCAGGTAACATACAGCATAAGTGAAAACTATGTTGACAACCTGAGAACTGCTATTATAGTCATAGGCGAATCGATACAATCAGACGTATTCATTGTAAGTGCACAGGGAGAGGTTCTTATCTGCTCTGAGTATTCGCAGGTGCCTGTTATGTCAAGAGGCGCAAATACGGCAGATGAGGAAGGTACAGAAGAGCAGACAGAAGGTGCCCAGCCATCTTCTGAGGATACTGTGGAAGCGGCAGAAACCTGCCGCCACAGGGGTAATCTTCCCAGAAAGCTCATCGAGGAAGCGGCAAAAACAGCTGAATACCGCACCACAGGCAGCCTTTCGGGCATTTACAGCGAGGATCATTTTATCGTTGGTATACCTGTTATGGCAAAGAACGAATACAACGAAGAAGAAATCGTTGCTTTTGTCTTTGCGGCATCATCTGCAAAGAGTGTAAAATCATTCCGAAGTGACGTTGTAAGACTTGTCGTTGTGGTCGTTATAGCTGCTGCAATGATTTCTCTTATTGCTGTTTATATGATAACCTATCAGCAGGTAAGGCCGCTTCGTCAGATGGCACACACAGTTGCCCGCTTTGCATCGGGCGATTACGGTGCCAGAGTACGCTACAGAAGCGAAAACGAAGTAGGTCAGCTTGCACAGGCGTTCAATGAGATGGCGGAAGCAATTGCCGCCAGTGAAAAAATGCATCGTAGTTTTATCGCAAATGTCTCACATGAGCTTAAAACGCCAATGCAGACCATATCGGGTTTTATTGACGGGATACTGGATGGAACGATTCCTTCAGATAAACAGTCTCAGTATCTGCGCATTGTTTCCACCGAAACCAAGCGGCTTGCCCGTCTTGTGCGTTCGATGCTGGCGCTGAGCCGTATTGACAGCGGAGAAATGAAGCTGAATATTTCAAAATTTGATATAACCAATACTGTTTTTACCGCACTGCTTTCCTTTGAACAGAAAATTGAGGAAAAACGTATAGAGATACTTGGCATGGATGAATTGCGTCCGATGCAAATAAGAGCAGATCAGGATCTCATCCATCAGGTGGTTTACAATCTCCTTGAAAATGCGGTTAAATTCACAAATGAAGAAGGTTACATCAAAATCAAGGTACGCCAGCGTGCAAATGATATGTATATTTCAATATGCAACAGCGGCATGGGTATTCCGTCTACGGATATTAATCACATTTTTGACAGATTCTACAAGACAGACAAGAGCCGAAGCCAGGATAAGACAGGTGTTGGACTGGGACTTTATATCGTAAAGACCATAATAACCCTGCACGGAGGAAAGATCGAGGCAAGAAGCCGCGAAGGCAGTTATTGTGAATTTGAATTCCATCTGCCTGTTTCGGGGATCTCCGATCATTCTTAAAATTTCACATTATTCTCACCGGGACGATATTTGTTTTTCACACCGGTAATATAATGTAATATTCAAAAGAATACCCTAAACAGAGGAGGAGATACATTATCATGAATAATGGCAACTATAGTGAGCAGAATGGGCGGAGCATAAACTGTCAGGAACAGCAGCTTGCCTTAAATGGCGGTCAGATACAGAAAAAAAGAGGTAGTGGCAAACTGATCGCAGGTATTTTTATTGGCTTTGCCATTGCATTGACATTGGCAGGGTCTGTTGGATTTGCTGCATACAGGTTCGGCAGCAGCATAAAACAGAGTAAGCCGGAATCGTCTGTAATAAATTCTGTAAATACAGAAATTAATGAGCAGAATGACACAATGCAGCCCGATGATCTGGGAGATAATATTGATGATATTATTGATAATCTTGAGGAAAGTCCCGTTACAGACACCACTCCGCCCGACGATCCTACAGTCAGACTGACATATGCACAGGTGGCAGAAAAACTGCAGCCTTCGGTTTGCACCGTTCTTTCATATTATTACACTACTTCCTACGGCGGAGGTTCCGGTATAATCCTTAGTGAGGATGGCTACATCGTAACCAATGCCCATGTTGTCATTGACGAAGAAAAGGGCAAGCTCGACATTACAGTCAAGGTAATGGGAAGAAACGAGGAATACCCTGCAAAGATTATCGGATATGATGAAAAAAGCGACATTGCACTTCTGAAAATAGAAACAACTGGTCTTGTAGCAGCAGAGATAGGAAACTCCAATGCTCTTGTTGTAGGTGATGAGGTTGTTGCAATCGGAACGCCTCTTGACGAAGCCTATGCAGGAACTGTTACAAACGGCATCATCTCAGGACTTGACCGTGTGATAGACGAGACTGAAACAGCAACAAAGTATATACAGACCAATGCTGCAATCAATCCGGGAAACTCAGGTGGTCCTCTTGTCAATATGTATGGACAGGTAATCGGCATCAACACCGCAAAGATTGTAATGGAAGGCTATGAGGGAATGGGTTTTGCAATTCCTATGGATTCCATTCTCGATATAATCAGCCAGCTGCAGTCAACCGGTTATATTGAGAGACCTGCACTGGGAATCATGTGCCAGTCAGTTACTGAATCAGAGTCAAACTACTATGGAATACCCCAGGGTGTACGCATCGTTTCTGTTGCTGCAAATTCCGATCTTGCAGGCAAGGTTGAGATTTATGATATAATCACAGAAATTGACGGCGAGACAATAAAGGATATAGGAGACCTTACACTGGTTCTTGATGCACACCGTATAGGCGATGAAATAGAGCTTACCATGTACAGAAGAAAAACCAGCGAAGCAGGCACTGCAAAGACATATAAAGTGAAGGTAGTGCTGGCAAGTGATGCAGTTATCAGTTTTGACTGAATAATAACAGAGTAAATTAATGCACCCCGAAGCAGATAATGCTTCGGGGTGTTCTTTATAATAAGATAAGTTTATTCGTTACCGAAAATCGTCTTTAAAAGAGCCTCGCGATTTGGCTCAAAATCAATTTCCAATGCCCACATTTCCTTTGTGACAAAATGTCCTTCGTAGGTGCCTTCGACAGGAACACGGAACTGTTCAATATCATAATCGAGATAATTGACAGCACTTGCCGCAAATGAGATAAGCTCATCGGAAGTGAAATCGGTGCTGATATAATTTGCAACATCATTTATCAGCTGAATGAGCTTCAAATAACTTGCATTACGGGCAGATTGAATGAGCTGCTCGAGAACCTCTCGCTGTCTTTCGGTTCTTTCATAGTCACCATTTCCGGAAAATCTTACCCTGACATATCCCATAGCCTGTTTGCCGGTAAGATGTATGTCTTTTCCTGTTTTAAGCAGCAGGCCGGTTTCAATGCCGTTGCCGCTGTTTTGATTGAACTCTCTGATGTAGTTATTGATCCATTCCTGCTCGCCCTTGTCGATATCAACAGTAACGCCTCCAAGAGCTTCAACAATGTCAATAAAGGAATAGAAACTGACGATAACAAAGTTATCAATCTTTACACCGAAATTATCCTCGATAACTTTTACAGTTCTTCCAGGACCACCGTTATAGGCACAGGCAGAGTTAAGTTTATCATATTTATTTCTTCCGGGGATATATACATATATATCACGCATTATTGATGAAAGTGTAATTTTATGATTATTTGAGTCAATTGATGCAATAATCATAACGTCGGTATTACAATTCCACTTTTTCTTGAGCTTGTATCGGCTGTCGCTGCCGAGAAGAAGGATGTTTTTGACACCGTCCTTGTACATTAACCCATCTTCGTCAAGAGAGGCTCCGTAATTATCAGCAAGGATCTGTATTTGAGATTTTATTTCTTCTTTTGGCGGCGGTACATCAGCATTGCTTTGAATGTCAGATACGGAAACAGTGTAATCATCATAATATGAAGAATCATACATCTCATTTTCCGGGATATAATTTATTTTCTCCAGAACATTGCCGATAGTAGCAGTGGCAATGTTAATTACAAGGAGAATAAGTACCGAGAGTATAACAACGGTATATTTAATGGCAGTCAATGCTCTTTTTGAGTTGATCGATGGAAACAAAGAAGAAAAATACGAATTTTTATTATATGGATTTGCCGTACCCCGGTTGCCGCTGTACACATTTCGCTGCATCTGATCACGATTGTTTCCGTGATAAGGTTGTTTATAGTTCATAGGCCAAACCTCATTTTTGTTTATTTCCCAATTGGCACATAAAAATTATAACATAGTAAATATTTTAAGTCAATTAACTGGTTATTAAAAAAGAAAAGGGAATCCACAAAATCCGGTTCAGTTTTTCTCATAAGGTGAAGCCTGCAGATTAATCGGACTTTATTCAGTCTCTTCTGAACAGATCTCTGGTATAGACCTTGGTTATAACATCATTGAGACATTCATCATAACGGTTAGCGATAATTACATTACACTTAAATTTGAATTCGTTCAGATCGTTAACGATTTTGCTGCCGAAGAATGTACTGCCGTTTTCGAGCGAGGGTTCATAAATTATCACAGTTACACCCTTTGCCTTGATTCTTTTCATGATACCCTGAATACTGCTGTGACGGAAATTGTCTGAGTTGCTTTTCATGGTCAGGCGGTATACTCCAATTACGACTTCCTTTTCTTTCTTAGAATCCCATGAGTCGTTACAACCGTATGCACCAGCCATATTAAGAATCCGATCTGCAATAAAGTCTTTTCGTGTACGGTTTGACTCGACTATGGCGCCGATGAGATTTTCGGGAACATCCTGATAGTTGGCCAATAACTGTTTTGTGTCTTTTGGCAGACAATACCCACCGTATCCAAAGGATGGGTTGTTATAATAGGAACCGATTCTTGGGTCTAAACATATTCCCTCAATAATGTTCCTGGTGTCCAGCCCCTTAATTTCAGCATAGGTGTCGAGCTCATTGAAAAAAGATATACGCAGTGCCAAATATGTGTTTGCAAATAACTTAACAGCTTCAGCTTCAGTGAAATCCATATACAGTGTGTCAATATTTTCTTTTAAGGCTGCTTCCTGAAGAAGTTCTGCAAAGGTATGTGATGCTTCCAGCAGCCGAGAGTCATCCATATCTGTTCCGATAATTATACGGCTTGGAAAGAGATTATCATACAGAGCTTTTGATTCCCGCAAGAATTCGGGACTGAAAATTATATTCTTACTGCCGGTTTTTTTCCTTATGTTTTTTGTGTAGCCTACAGGGATTGTACTTTTAATAACCATGATTGCATCGGTGTTATATTCCATAACTGAATTAATAACCGATTCCACTGCGGAGGTATCAAAGAAATTTTTGTGCGGATCATAATTTGTGGGGGCCGCAATAACTACAAAGTCTGCATCGGAATATGCTTCCTTTGCATCAGCGGTAGCAGTAAGATTCAGATTTTTGACGGCAAAATATTCTTCGATGTAATCGTCGTGAATCGGTGATTCTCTGCGATTGATCATTTCGATTTTTTCGGGAATGATATCTACAGCATAAACATTATGGTGTTGAGAAAGTAGGGTGGCAATTGACAAACCTACATAACCAATTCCTGCAACAGCTATTTTATATACATTACTCATGGCTTTTCTCCTGATAATGATGTGTTAAGATAAAATTACAAATGAATAATACGCGTGGATTTCAATTTATATTGTATCGATGCAATTTGGTATTGTCAATCTGAACTGGATATATAAG
>JAZSNZ010000341.1:0-13415 GCA_045536645.1 Acutalibacteraceae bacterium | reverse complement strand
AAGCCTTCTTTTTTTGACTGTCTGCCGTCGGCAAGAGGTATGCTGACGCAGAGGAAAAGCAGGGTGTTTGCAACGGCGCCTGCGATATAGTACCACTCAAAGCCAAGAGCGGCAACCGCCGAGAGGGCAACGCCCCACCACATGAGAATCTCGCCGAGATAGTTGGGGTGTCGGGAATGCTTCCACAGACCTGTACGGATAAATGTGCCTGTTCTGTTTTTTCTGAATCTGTGCATCTGATAATCTGCCGTACCCTGCATGATAACTGCCGCAAGAGAAAGAGCAAAAAAGACTATGCTCCACACATTGCCCTCTGCATCGCTCTGAATTACATATACAGCAGGCAACGTTACGCCGTAGACCACAAGGGTCGGCACCATATGTATACCCACGAAGTTTATGACAGGATAGAAAAATCCCGTTGTGTCATGGAGCATTGTGTAGCGCCAGTCCTGATGGTCAAGACCGTGGAAGGTGTAAGCCCAGTTTAAGGTAAGTCTGACGCCCCATATGCACACAGCTATAAGCATGAGAAGCTTTGCGGGCGTTATATTCTCAACTGAGGCAAACGCCGCCAGAATCACTATGGGCTGTACGCTCCAGTAAGGGTCATATACTGATGCGTTTCTGAAAATCAGACTGAAAAGAAATGTAAAGACTGTAGCTGCGGTATCGGCAATGAGAAGATTAAGCCACATATCATAGGGAAGTATGAGATATACGCCTATTCCCAGTGCTGATGCCAGCACATAAATAACAGTGACGATCAAAAAGCTCAGTCCTCGGCTCTGCTTTATCTTCATATTATTTTCCTGCCTTTTCGTACCATTCGAGGACTGCGGAAAGATTCTCTTCCTTTACAAGGCTTCCGCCCTCGTTGAGTACTGTCAGCATTTCTTCGTCTGATTCTGTGCGCTCGTCCTTTGAGGTTATCTGATTGATGAGCATATTGACAGCCATGCCCATCATGCTTTTGTAAAAGCCCTTGAGCTTCTCAGGTGCATAGCCGCCCTGAAGGGTAAAGCCCTCTGCAGTGTTGGGAATTTTGTTTGCAGCCTTTGCCTGAGCTGTCAGCTTGCCTGTTTCGCCAAGACCTACTGCGCAGACTGCCTTTACATTGTACTGCTTGCAGGCCTTCTTACAGCCCTTTATAGAGCCTGCCATCAGCCAGCCGAGATAGATTATTTCACTGCCCTTTTCGATGGCTTTCTTTGCACTTTTAAGGTCGTATACAGGAAGTCCTGTTTTTTCGCCCAGCTTTTCTGCATATTCCTTTGTAAAGCCTGTATTCGATGTGTAAACTATTGCAGTCATTTTCATTCTCCTTTGTTTTCAACAGTTGATAAGATTTTCTCCATACAGGAAAGCATTCTGTTCAAATCCTCGGGTGGATAATAGAAATGTCCAGAGCCTTCCATCATCTCGTGCTTTACGAGGGGATTTTGTCCGAAATATCTGCTGGATTTTACAGACACCAGCTCGTCATGCCGTGACTGAAATACATAGCAGGGTACACTGATGCTGTTTATCTTTTTTCGTGTTTGCCTGCACAGCACCAGAAGCTCTATGTATCTCGGAACCCAACCGATATACTGCCAAAGCTTCGGGGTGAGATTTACGCCAATGGAATAGTCAAGTGCTGCCTCGTGGGGATTGTTCATGTTCAGCATTCCGAATGAAGCTTTCAGCGTACGAACCCACATTTTGAATTTCACCCAGGGTCGAAGCGGCACATCAATGAGCATCATGGCCTTTACCTCGGGGTGTTCAGGCACTGCATTTATGCTCAGAAGTGTTCCCATGGAGTGACCTACCACCACGACCTTCTCATATTTAGAGCAAAGCTCTGTGACTTTTGAGTTGACCTGTGCTTTCCACTTTTTCATTGAGGTATGAGAAAAATCCTTCACCTCGCCCCCGTGGCCGTCGAGAAGGATTGCATATATTGACCAGTTTCCCGGCACGGTGGGGATAAACCTGTCAAAATGTCTCGGTGTGCTGTCTATGCCGTGTACCATAAGCACGGCATATTTGCTGTTTTCAATTTCCCTTATATACTCTCTATGCATTATTATTCCTCCTGTAAAACAGATTTGAGGACTGCATCTAATTTATTATATCATGTGAATTTTGCGTTGTCTATAGAAAAGCCGCTGTTTTCACAGCGGCTCATTATATCTTCTACTTTTTTGCTGATGAGTGTTCTTATATATTCCTTACACGCCGAGGTGTCAAGGAACGCAGGGGATCGTGTTGCAAAAAGAAAAATTATCTGATATAAATAGACTGGAGAGTGATAACATGAGCTCAAATGCACGCAAGCATTATATTGACAATTTACGGTGGCTGATCCTTCTGCTGCTTATCCCCTATCACACCGCAATGGCGTGGAATTTCTGGGAAGAGCCGAACTACGTGTTCTTTGAGGGCAACAGAGCGATCAGCAGTATCGTTGTGTTTTTAAGCCCCTACTTCATGCCGATTCTGTTTGTGCTTGCCGGTATCAGCACAAGATTCGCACTCAGGAAGCGAACGGGCAGAGAATATCTTGCTGAAAGGGTACGAAAGCTTATTATCCCCCTGCTGTTCGGAACTGCAGTGCTTATGCCTGTGCTGTGTTACATTGGCGATAAGTTTAATTTCGCCTACGATAAAGGCTTTTTCCAGCACTATGCTGTTTTCTTTACAAGGTTCACCGATTTAACAGGCGCTGACGGCGGTTTTTCCTTCGGACAGTTCTGGTTTCTGCTGTATCTGTTTGTTATTTCTGCCCTTTGTCTCGGTGTGCTGACACTGATTAAAAAGTGCCGTTCTGAAAATCAGAAGTCACTTCCGTTCCCGCTTGTTATTGCGCTTGGACTGCCTCTGCCGTGGCTCGGCGATCTGCTCTCCATCGGCGGAAAAAGCCTTGCAGAATTTACATATCTCTTTCTGATAGGATATTTTGTTTTTACAGATGAAAAGACAATCGACAAGGCAGAAAAATACCGCTGGCCTATGCTTTGCACAGGAACAGCGGCGGCGATAATCAATGTGTATCTTTTCATCTGGTCTGACAAAGAACTTGAAATTCTCAATAACATTGCCGACTGTACTGCAGAATGGTTTATGATAATCGCTCTGCTGGGCATGGCAAAAAGATATCTGAACCATAGCGGAAAAGTATCAGACTATATGAATTCAAGGTCTTTCCTGTTTTATATATACCATTTTATCTGGGTCGTTCTGTCCCAGTATCTGCTGCATAAATCCATCGGAAATCAGACGTGGGTCATATTTGCAGGCACATTGCTTATCTCATATCTGCTGACCTTTGTCTGCTGTGAAATCAGCATCAGAATTCCTTTTCTGTGTTTTCTTACAGGTACAAAATGCGTATCGGGAAGGAAGAAGTCGAGCTGAATATAAAAGTATACAGAAGAAGCCTGTAGCGGTCTCCCACCGCCTAGTTATTACGTATGCCTAGCGCACCGCAAAAGAGTGGCCTCGCTTAAGCAAGCGAGGCCGCTCTTTCATTTATCCGGAAGCTTTTCAGATGGGATGATTGTTACTCAAAGGGATAGAAAACGCCGTCAAGCTCAATACCGGAAACAGTGCTGACATCTATGGGATCTTTAAAGGAGGCAGATGCGATTATGCAGCAGTTTTCTCCTTTGCTGCCATTGCCGCTGCAAAGCGTATACGTTGTTCCGTTGGTAAAGTGGGCGTAATCGTTCAGCAGATTGACGCGAGAGCCGTCCTTGAAGCACAGGAACAGTCGGTCGACCTTATCTTCTGCTATCAATTTTATATATTTCGCGCCATTTAGCTCGCCTCTCTCAAACATACCCAGATCGGTGCCGTTGATAACCAGAGACAAGGGTGAAATATTTGCACTCTCGGGAATATAAAGCTTCTCCGGTGCAGCAGAAGGGTCAAACTCATAGCTGTCAAACTCCACGCGTGCGGATGCATCCAGAGTGATTTTTTTCTCACCGCCGGGCATGAGATAGCTCAGCTCAATATAACTCTCTGAAGCCCAGCCTATACGGTCCGCTTCCATAAAGACAACAAAGAAGCGTTCACTTCCGGTACGGTATTCCTCAATCTCTCTGGCTCCGCAGCTCCAATTGAGTCCGTACACCGATATGTTGCCCGTTAAGTCGGGCGTTACCTCAAAACCATACAGATCGTATTTCAATACATCATCTTCAAACTCTTCGTATTTGAGTTCTTCAAGCCATTGCTGACCCTGTTCATCCAGCGCATGATAACGCACCACCATGCGTATGGTCACACCATCACTCAGTATTTCCTCGACGGTCATTCCCACATGGCTGTCAGCATCATCATAGGCATCGGTTACAACCATTTCGCCTACTATCGCATCCTTTGCAAACAGTCCGGTAAACAGCTCTCCGATATCCTCGGCGTAGACTGTCATTCCGAACACACAGCACAGGGCGGCGGCAACTGCCGCAACGCGAAGCCATTTTGCTCCTTTGCGGGTGGGCTTTGTTACGGTCTCTTCGGCAGCTCTTTTCTTAATTCCGGACAGCATACGGTTCTTCTGAGCTTCGGTGGGTTCGATAGCGTCAAGGACTTTTCTGAAATCGTTATTCATCTTCAATTCCTCCTAACATTTTCTTAAGGCGCTTGCGGGCGTAAAACCATTTTGAGCGAACGGTGGACTGCTTGATTCCGCTGAGACGGGCTATCTCGGCAAGAGAATAACCCTCATAGGTGTGCATATACACCACCTGCTTACAGTCGTCGGGCAGAGCCGTGATGAGCTCAAACAGCTCGGCAGAGCGCTCGTCGGCAAAGATACTCTCGGGCAGTCTTTCCGTATCTGTCAGCGGGTGGCGTTTTCTCCACCGCAGCTGGCTCTTGCAGTAGTTGCAGGCGGTAACTATCAGCCAGCCTCGCTCGTCACTCTCGCCGGCAAAAACAGGCGACCTGCGTATCAGCCGCACAAACACCTCCTGCACTGCGTCCTCACTGTCGGCGACATTGCCCAGATAGGTAAAGCAGACGCGGTAGACTGTATCTGCGTATTTCTCAAACAGACGCTCAAGGGTCTGTTCGTTCATCTGCACCACCTCGTTTCTGTCGTTTGTGAAAGGGTCCCTTCACTAATAAAACGCCTGAGAAGTGAAAAGTGTTGAAGGATATATAAAGAAAATCACCAGGCGAAAAAACAACTGAATACAGAAAACCAGCCCGAAGCACATATGATGCACTTCGGGCTGGTCTTAAATCAATATATTTATCTGTTAAGGATAAGCTTGGTGAGCTCAACGGGCTCTACGATTGTATCGCCCTTGTAGACACGCATGTTGCCTGATGCGATCTCGTCGATGAGGATTACCTCGCCGTTGTTGTAGCCGAACTCAAACTTGATATCCCAGAGATCGAGACCGATGGTCTTGAGATCGTCTGCGATGATCTTGGTGATCTTAAGGGTCTGCTCCTTCATGCTTGCGAAAAGTGCCTCGTCCATTACGCCAAGAGCTGCAAGACCTTCGCCTGTTACGAGGGGATCGCCCTTTGCGTCATTCTTGAAGGTGCACTCAACATAGTTGTTTTTAAGAACGGTGCCGTCCTCAATGTACTCGCCGTATCTGCGAATGAAGCTGCCTGTTGCAACAAGGCGGCAGATAACCTCAAGGCCATGACCGAATACTGTTGCAGGGAGAACTTCCATGGTTGCCTCATCAATGTTTGCGGAAACATAGTGAGTCTTGATGCCTGCTTCCTTGAGCTTCTCAAAGTAGTAGATGGAAGTCTTCAGGTTTTCCTTGCCGATGCCCTCGATGGTCAGACCGACAGTGTTTTCGCCCGGATCAAATACGCCGTCCTTGCCGGTGCAGTCGTCCTTGAACTTAAGCAGTACGTTGCCGTTTTCAAGCTTGTAGACATCCTTTGTCTTGCCTTTGTACATCATTTCCATTGCAGATGCTCTCCTTTTCAGTAGGTTTATATACGCATTTTCTGCGTTTTTCTTCCGCGTTTTAGGATAGCATTTCAAGCTTTTGATGTCAAGATACTGTGCCTAATTGATGTGTAGAAATCAAGGATATTTTCGCCACATTATATGTGTAATTTTTCTGTGTCACTACCATGTACGCACACCTTCTATATGCAGAAACCGTGCGGTGTCATAGCGGTATGAGGACAGCGGTCTGTCAAGTGCATCGTAGGTATGCGCTGCAACGAGTATTTCAGGTGTTACCGCTGTAATCACAGGGCAATGATAAAATCTTCCTTCTTTTGTGCCCAGCTGGACAATATCGCCTGCCTGTGCTTTGCTCCGCGGTACTGCACTTGCGTAAGGGCCTGCTGTGCGGTTGCTTACAAGGAAATTGTGCAGATACTCAACTCCGCTCCACGCAGGAGCTCTGTCGTTTATCGAGCGGTAGTACCATCCCATGGTCGGTGTATAATTCATCACCCCTGAGCCTGCGAAAATACATTGAGATGCAAAATTTGTACAGTCACCGCCGATATTCTGAAAGTCGTAGTATGCAGGATTTCTCGACAGCGCCCAGCGGCGTGCATAGGCAACGGCCACCGAGCGGTTGTACGGTTTTATCTTCATAAAATACCCCCTCCTTTTTCATAATGTATGATGCAAGTGAAATAATTGTTCACATCTCAAAAGCACGTAAAATAAGCAGCAAATTAAATATAAAAAACGTCCATTTCATTTTTCGATGAAATTTCTTCAGCATAAACATCATAATTCTTCAAATATCACTCAAATCATTATAGACAAAGTATGATGTAATGTAACCTATTATACGAAGAAACCTGAGAAAAAAATTCGAGTGTTCATAACATCAGTCCGTTATGAACACTCGAAATGGTTGCGGAGGCAGGATTTGGATTGGACAACGCCGTTCCAATGGATTACCTCATGTGATAAAAATCGCATAGGTAATCCATTTGTGTTTTTGGTTTTTTTCGTATTTTCTATTGATTTTAGTATTTTCTAATTTGTAAATGGTATAAATAAGGGTATTGAGTTGGCAGTTTTTGAATTCTGTCAGATCCTGTGTTCAAAAATCTCAGTTCAGATACCCAGCTTTATCCGCATATTATTCTGCTTTGATTTCGACAACAAGTTTTACATATTGGCCTGAGGTGGTCTCCTGACACGGTGCTACCCACACAGTACCGCCTTCACCGGTTTCCTTGTCCTTTTCGATGGCGAGAAGGGTGTATTCGCTCTTTGCTGTGTCGATGCCTATCTCAGACTCATAACCATCATCGGCAACTGCAATGACAGAATCAAATTCGGTCACGCCGCAGGCTGCAAGCACGTCAGAAAGTCTGTAGCCTGTATATGTTGCTTCAGACACAATCCCCTTGCTGTTTTCAACATTGACGGTAATCTTGTAGATGGAAAGGCCTGCAAGAGTATTGTTTGTCACTTCATTTCCGTTTACAAGGAATTTGTAATCACCGAAGGTAATCTTATCAGTTTTGTCCTGAATTTCAGGAAGACCTGTAACAACAGCGTCCTCCTCGGTTTCTTCTGGAAGTGCAGCCTCTGCATCAACACCGATGGAAGCAACGTTCTTTAGATAGTCTCCCGATGTGCCGCTGTGGCAGGGCGCAAACCAGGGACCCTTCTTGAAGGGCTCGCCGTCGCGGATAACCGCAAGCAGTGTTGTGGGAAGTGCAGCAGTTTCTGCATCATATGCGATTTCATAGCCGTCGTCTGCAGCAGCCTTTATTTCGGTGTATTCGCCTGTTACACCTGCCGCTGCGATAATATCGCTTACGGTATAGCCCACATAAAGTCTGTTGTCCTCGGTGCCATGACTGTTTACCGAATGGGTCTGCACAGAATAGACAGTATATGCCGCCATTGTTTCGTCGGTTACCTCAACACCGTTTACAAGAACAGTAAAATCAGGAATCTCTGCGCCTGTGACGACCTGTGCGGTTGGTGCTTTGTTTGTTTCTTCGAGGTTTTCCTTTGTGCAGGCAGCAGCACCTATGAGCAGCAAAAGCACAAGCAGGATTGCAATGATTCTTTTCATAATTAATATCTCCCTTTTTATATTTCAGGGTATGTACATACCATTCTTCCTGCTTCAGGCATGAAGCTCAGCCGAAGCTCAGTACCGTACACCTTCCTGAGTATATCCTCTGTGACTGTGTCGGCCGTATCGCCGACGGTAAGCTTTCCGCTGCGGTCGATTATTGCGGTCCTCCCCCCAAGCAGCAGCGGATGATTGGGATCGTGGGTGGTCAGTATTACGCCAAAGCCTTCTTCTCTCAGCTTTTTTATCATGCGCAGTGTGCGAAGCTGATTTCCATAGTCAAGATGTGCTGTTGGCTCGTCCAGAAGCACTGCTTTCGGTTTTCCGACAATCACTCTCGCTATCATCGCCTGCTGCCGCTCGCCGCCGCTGAGTTCGTTTATCGACCTTTCTGACAGATACTCTATCCCCATGTCGGAAAGGGCTTTATGTGCAGTCGCTCGGTCATCGGCACCAGGTCGCTCAAAAAGTCCGAGAAATGGCGAGCGTCCCATAAGCACATAATCGAAAACCGTATATCCAAAGGATGTCCCCTGGGTCTGCTGAACATATCCAACACAGGCGGCTCGCTGACGTTCTCTCATTTCAGAGAGCTCGTTTTCGCAAAGTTTTATTTTACCTTTCTGCGGTTTGAGCAATCCCAGCATACATTTAAGCAGCGTGCTCTTCCCTGCTCCGTTTGGGCCGAGAACGGTGAGAACCTCGCCCTCACCGAGAGTAAGCGAAACATCATTGAGTATCATACGTGATGAGGTAGGATAATGGAAGCTCAAGTTATTTACTTCGTATATCATTCCATATGCCTCCTCTCTCTGTAAAGCAGCAGCACATAAAGAGGTGCACCGATAAGTCCCGTTATTATGCTGACGGGCATTTCCGTCTGGGATACCGTTCTCGTCAGAGTGTCGGCAACGAGCATAAACAGTGCGCCCAGCATTGCAGAAGCAGGCAATGAACGGCTGTGATTGGGTCCTGCCAGCATTCTTCCGAAATGAGGTACCACAAGCCCTACCCAGCTGATAGTGCCTGCAATGCACACAGAGCTTGCGGTAAGAAGTGTGGCGCAGAGAATTGAAACAGTGCGCACCAAATTTACATTTACTCCAAGGGTTTTCGCTTCGTCTCCTCCGAGGGACAATATATCTATCCTCCATGACAGCAGGAAAAGCACTGCTGCCGAGGGTATTATGGCAGGAAGGACGCTCCATACATCGGTGAGCTTTATTGCGGAAAAATCGCCCATCGTCCAATAGGTTATCGCCGCAAGCTGAGTTTCGGGATCGGCGACATATTTGATAAAGCCTAGTATAGAGGACATCGCAGCTCCGACGATTATACCCGACAGGACCAGCATGATATTCGATCGGTTTCTCAGAAGCCATGGTATCAGCAGGGCAATAAGCACTGCCGCTATGCCTGCGGCAAAGGCAAAGGTCTGGATAAAAACCGAGGGCAATGAGAGGAGTATTGCTATTGCCGCGCCGATACAGGCACCACCCGAAACGCCCAGAAAATCAGGAGAAATAAGGGGGTTGTTGAACACCCCCTGATACACCGCTCCCGACATTGACAATGCCGCCCCCACCAGCATGCTTGCAAGTATGCGAGGTATACGCAGTTTCAGTACCACATTTACGGTCATCTGGTCAAAACCGTCGGTGTTTCCTGTTATGCCTCCCCAGAGTATGCGCAGACTTTCAAGGGGCGTGACAGGATATTTCCCCACGCACACCGCCAGTACCGTGCAAAGCAGCAACAGCAGGGCAAGCAGCGGAAACAGCAGCTTTTTATTCTGTTTTCTCACCGCCGTTTTTTTCATACTTTCTCCTTATTGCAATTGCAGCTCATATCCCAGATATTCGGCATCGAAAGTCCTGCCGAACATCAGAGTGTAGTATTCGTCTATTTCCTTCTGAAGCTGTTCCTTTGTAAAATATTCCGGATACATCTGATTGAGCATCCACATTGTGCCTATCACACTGACAACTCCGGGCATATCCCATGAGTCGATTTTAGCAGGTATCTGCCGAACGCGGTCGTTTTTCACGCTCTCCATTGCGCTCCATGCAGAGTCCGCCATTATTTCCTCCTGCGAATAATCAAGGGTAGTGGAGCTTGTCAGAAACAGAAAATCGGGATTTAACTCAAAAAGCCGCTCGGTGCCTATCTGTGACCAATTGCAGTCATTTGTTATTCCTTTTGCACCACAGATCCCCCCTGCTTTTTCTATCATCCACGACTGTATCATATCTTCTCCTGCAATGCGTCCGTATTCGCCGCCCATTGTAATTGCGGTAACACGTTCCTCTTCGGGGATATTTGCAGTGATGGAGTCGATATATTCGTATTTTTTATTTATGTATGCTATGACCTCTTCTGCCCGCTTTTCCCGTCCGAAATACCTGCCCATCATGCGCAGTGTGAATATTACATCCTCCATGCTCTCGGCCTTTATGCAGAGTACATCTATTCCGAGCTCTTTTACGGCATCAACGGTCTTGCTGTCGTTTGAGCGGTGAATGAAAACATAGGGGCGGTAGCCTGCCAGCGCCTCCATATCAACAACGCCCCGTCCGACTGTGCCTGCTTCAGAAAGCGCCTGCACATTGTCTGTCCAGAAATAGGACTTGCAATTTATGGCAGCAACATTGTCGGACAGCCCAAGAGCCACGATAAACGGTACCGACACTGCATAAACTGAGGCAATTGTTATATCGGTGCCGCTTTCGGGTATCTCCAGCAATGCTCCCGACCCGTCTGTTACCGCTCGCTCGGGCGGTATCGATTTCTTTCTCTCTCCTCCTGAGCAGGCGCAGAAGAAAAGCAGCACGGCACTGAGCAGAAGGGCTGTTAATCTGATGCGAATTTCTTTCAAGAGAATCACCTCTGCAAACAAAAAAGCTTTCCGTTCGGAAAGCTTTGCATGACGAATAAACGCCATCCTTTCCAAATACGGGAGGCTGATCCGTTTCCCGATCAACCCGGCGTCCGCAGCACCGTATATCATTCATACTTAGGCACTGCAGATCGGATGTCTTTAAGAATATGTTCTAAATTGTAAGGTTTAATATCTCTTCCGTACCTGCAAGGAGGTCGGATATAAACAGTCTGTTTTTAAGGGTTAAGGGTCTGCCTGTCAGTAGCTTTATGATTTCTGCTACCTGCACTGAGGCAGCGAAGGCTGTCACAAAGGAAAGTGTGTTTCCTGCTCTCAATGTACTGCCCTCAGGGTAGATAATATCAAACATTCCACTGCCCGGCGGTAAGACGGAAACCTGAGCGCACCAGCCTCCCACCGCACCGTGTATAAGATAGATATTTTCCTCTGCGCAGGCTTTTGCGAGTAACCTTCGCGAATCGACACTGTCAAGACAATCGAGCACTGCATCACAGCCTTGGACTATGCTTTTTGCATTTTCCTCTGTCATATATCTGTCGATAGTCTCGACACTGACACTGCTGTTTATTGCGTTTATGCGCTTTTTTGCTGCATGCGCCTTGTTCTCTCCGATATTGCCTTCCTCGCATAGAAGCTGGCGGTTTAAATTCGTTTTGTCAAACACATCTCCGTCAACAATTCTGACCGTACCGACTCCAATTCGGGCAAGAAGTTCAATAGCATAGCCTCCCAGGCCTCCGCAGCCGACAATACAAACCTTTTTACCTTGCAGAATTTCGATTTCCTTTTCGGAAAGAGGTCCTGCGTTTTTGCTGTATCTGTCTGTCATTTTATAAAATAATTATTTCGTCACCGACGGATATTTCTCCGTCTTCTGCTATACGCCCGAAGGCACAGTTTTGCGGCAGAGGGCATTGGTCTCCACGCTGCCTTATGAGGCATTCATCAAAGCACCGCTTGCCTACAGCGGTTATTTCAATCACTGCTGTGCCCGTTTTAAGCCTTGTTCCAACGGAAAGAGCAGAATAATCAAGCTCATTCGTTACTATATCTGCCTCAAAACGAGCCGTGCAGTGTCCTCCCAGATTTCGGATTTCGGGCAGAATTTCTCCTGCCATCAGGCTTATCTGACGGTCGGGAGTTTTTGGCGGCATACTACCCTCAATGCCGTTTTCGCGGTCAGCTCTGACGGAGAGCGCATCAATGCGCTCTCCTCTGCCTTTTCTTATCCGTATTTTTACTATCCGCAAGGAATCAACCTTCTTTTGCTGCGGCAGTCAGAGTATCAATGAGCTTGCCGAAATCCTCTGCCTTCCATATAACAGGAACCGGATACAGGGGATTTGCTTCCTTGGATGCCCATTTGATGATCTGAGGAACATCCTCTTCCCTGATAACATCGATGCCTGCAGGTATTTCCATATCCTTTTTAAGCTGCTCGATCCACTCGATGAACTTTATTGCTTTCTCTTCTGCTGTTGCGCCTTCTATTCCGCAGACATCCGCAAGCTCGGAGAGTCTCTTGTAAACGGCAGAACCGAACTGACGCATTACATGGGGCAGGATTATGGACATTGCAAGACCGTGGGGCACTCCGTAAAGTCCGCCGAGGGTATGTCCTACTGCGTGAACATAACCAACACAGCCGCGTGTAAATGAGCGTCCTGCGTAAAATGCGGCAATCTGCATATTCTGGCGTGCCTCGAGATCGCTGCCGTCCTTGTATGCCTTCAGAAGATTATCATATATCAGCTTTACTGCCTTCTTTGCAAGGTCGTTTTCCACCTTGGTGCAGTAGGTATGGTTAGTGTAGGACTCGACTGCGTGGCACAGTGCGTCCATACCCGTTGTAGCCGTTACAAAGGGCGGCAGACCGATGGTCAGCTCGGGGTCGAGAATCGCATATTTCGGAATGATATTGGGGTCATTTATAGATGCTTTGTGGTGGGTAGCAGAGTCGGTTATGACTGCCGCAACGGTAGTCTCGGAGCCTGTGCCCGAGGTGGTGGGAACTGCGAAGAACAGCGGTATCTTTTTGAGTATCTTCAGTATTCCCTGAAGCTGTGCGACGCTCTTTCTCGGACGTGCTACTCTTGCGCCTATCGCCTTTGCGCAGTCCATAGGTGCACCGCCGCCGAATGCAACGATAGCCTCACAGCCGTTCTCTTTATATACCTTGAAGCCGTTCTCAACGTCATCACTTGTGGGATTTGGCTGAATGTTACTGAATACTGTGTATTTAATACCTGCTTCTTCCATTGCCTTGAGCATTCCGTTGGGAAGTCCCAGCTTTACAAGACCGTTGTCAGTCACCACAAGGACATTGTTTGCTCCCTTTGCCTTCATAAACTCAGGCATTTTGCTTATGCTGCCGGGACCGTCTATGTATTAGGGCATACGGTAGCCCATGAAATAATGTCCGATCTTCATGACCGTCTGGATGGTTCTGCAGTAAATTTTGCTGCTCATTGTCTTTACCTCCT
>JAZSNZ010000014.1:0-10929 GCA_045536645.1 Acutalibacteraceae bacterium | reverse complement strand
AATTCTCGGCGGCTGCAGGCAGGGTGAAGCGAAGA
Organism: Acutalibacteraceae bacterium; assembly: GCA_045536645.1. Classification (GTDB taxonomy): domain Bacteria; phylum Bacillota; class Clostridia; order Oscillospirales; family Acutalibacteraceae; genus JAISGQ01. The sequence goes on along the minus strand of JAZSNZ010000014.1, from coordinate 10,894 downwards.
TAACAGGGGGATACAATCTGCCCTGCAAATACGTAATTCACACCGTAGGACCGAGATGGTACGGCGGACGCAGAAGCGAGAAGGAAACCCTCGAAGCCTGCTACAGAAATTCACTTGAGCTTGCAGCAGCTCACAACTGCGAAAGCATAGCCTTTCCTCTGATATCCTCGGGCATATTCGAATACCCCAAGGCGCAGGCACTGCAGGTGGCAACACAGACCATAGCAGAATTCCTGCTCAATCATGAAATGCTCGTTTATATCACGGTGTTCGATAAAAAGGCATTTGAGCTGAGCGGAAAGCTGTTCTCCGACATAAAATCCTATATTGACGATGAATATGTCGATGAGCGCGCGGAGAACAGGCGCAGACGTGAAATGGTGTTCCTCAGCAAAGAGTGCGAGTGCTGCATGCCGCCGTGCATGGCATCGCAAAGCACGCTTGACGACTATATCGGTACACTTGACGAGAGCTTTTCGCAGATGCTTCTTCGAAAGATAGACGAAAAGAACATGACCGATGTAGAGTGCTATAAAAAAGCGAATATAAGCCGAAAGCTGTTTTCAAAAATACGTGGGGATGTTCATTATAAGCCCAGCAAGCCCACAGTCATTGCCTTTGCTGTGGCACTGGAGCTGAGCATCGATGAAACAGACGAGCTGCTAGAAAAAGCAGGCTTTGCCCTTTCCCGTTCAAACTATTTTGATCTGATAGTCAAGTTTTTTATAGAAAAGGGCAACTATAACATCTTCGAAATAAACGAAGCACTGTTCCGATTTGACCAGAATCTGCTGGGCGGATAATTTGTCGCCTGACAGGAGACCAAATGCGTTTTATTCTCCGATATAATACAGACACAAAAATCAAATCGGAGGAAACAAACATGAAAAAGAATCTTACAGAACTGGTATTTATCCTTGACAGAAGCGGTTCTATGGCAGGCCTTGAAAGTGACACCATCGGCGGATTCAATTCGATGATCGAAAAGCAGAAGAAGCTTGACGGAGAATGCCTTGTGTCAACTGTGCTGTTCGATAATGAAAGCGAGGTTATCCACGACAGAGTACAGCTTGGCGAGGTAAAGCCCATGACAGACAAGGAGTATTTTGTCAGAGGCTGCACAGCACTGCTCGATGCAATCGGCGGAGCTATCCACCACATAGGCAATGTCCACAAGTATGCACGCAAGGAGGACGTTCCCGAAAAGACGTTGTTTGTGATAACCACAGACGGAATGGAGAATGCCAGCAGACGATATGGCGCAGATAAGGTCAGACACATGGTAGAGCGCCAGAAGGAAAAATACGGCTGGGAGTTTATTTTCCTCGGAGCCAATATCGATGCAGTTTCCGAAGCTTCCAAGATAGGCATCGGAGCGGACAGGTCGGTAACCTTTACAAATGACAGTGAGGGAATAGAGGAAAACTACAAAGCCGTAAGCGATGTTGTATGCTGCATGAGAGCCAGCATGCCTATATCCGCAGACTGGAAAGAGGATATAGAGAGAAATCACAGGCGCGGACGCTGACAGACTGATGCGGTGTTGACATTGCTTTTCTGCCGTGCAATAATCGAAAAAAGGAGATGACGGCAATGGTACGAGAAGCAAAAAGAGAAGAGCTTAATGAACTTCTGAATTTATATCTGTATCTTCATGAAAAGGATGTCCCTGAGTTTTCAAAGCACCTGAGCGATACATGGGACACAATTATGAATGATAAGAATCATCATATTATCGTAAAAGAGACAGACGGAATCATAGTATCCTCCTGCGTCTGTGTGATCATCCCGAATCTGACAAGAGGGGTCAGGCCATATGCATTTGTGGAGAATGTGGTCACCCATGAAAAGTACAGGGGAAAAGGCTATGCCACCGAGTGCCTCAACTTTGCAAAATCGATAGCGGAAGAGAACAACTGCTATAAAATGATGCTGCTGACAGGCTCGAAGGAACAGAGCACCCTTGATTTTTATACACGTGCAGGCTACAACAGCACCGATAAGACCGCATTTATACAGTGGCTGTGATATTAAAACATTTTCTCGCAGCCTCTCTCTGACGAGGGGAGTAGAGTTTCATATGACGATGAACTCGGAGGGAGAGAAAAACGCATGATATAGCGTTATAATGACACATTTCAATAGCTATAAACACCCATAGAAGCATATTGCTTCTATGGGTGTCTTCAAAATTTGTAAAATTCCCTCTTGACAAGCCCATTATACGAACGTATAATGATATCACAAGGTAAAATATTTGAAAATCGTATATTGAGGTGATAACAATGCAGAATGAAGAAAAGCTTAAAAAACTTGGCGATGCAGAGCTTGAAATAATGATGGCTCTGTGGGAAAGGACAGAGCCTGCCACATCGGGAGAGATACTTGAGAGTATAAAGGAAAGCCGAAGCTGGGCGCTGTCAACTCTCATGGCATCGCTCCAGAGGCTCGCTGACAAGGGTTATGTAAACTGCGACCGTTCAACCAGAACAAATTACTACACTGCCATAATCAGCGCAGAGCAGTATAAGTCTGCAGAAAGCCGCAGTTTTATAAGCCGTCTGTACGGCAATTCGGTCAGCAGGCTTGTAGCAGGCCTCTACAACAGCAACTCCATAACAGAATCGGACATAGACGAGCTTCGAGCTTTTCTCGACAGTATAGAGAGGGGAGAGCAGGATGACTGAGTCTATGTTTGCCGATATGCTGTCAGTATCGGCCATTACAGGGCTTACAGCATTGCCTGTCATTCTGCGCAGAAGCAGAATGGGTAGCCGCATGGCATCGGGCTGGGCGTGTATCTGCTGGTTTGTGCTCTCTATGCGACTTCTGCTGCCATTCAGATTCTCTGAAGCTGTGGTTAACATAAAACTTCCGAGCGAAGACAACACCGCCTCAGAGATTATCCCCAACATGACCGATATCACAGCAGATTTTGCAGTCGATACAAACGCAATACAGACAGTAACACACATAAACTGGCTGAGATATGCCGCAGTGCTTTGGCTGATTGGCGCAGTTATCTTTTCAGTATGGCACCTTGCAGTTTACATAATTACAAAGCGCGGTATCAATAAGCAAAGCAGACCTGCTGATGACAGCATACAGAAAAAAGCACAGGAAATTGCCCTGCAGATGGGAATAAAGAGAAATTTCAGAGTTTTGGTATGCTGCGAAAGAATCGCACCTATGCTCATGGGGGTGATCCGCCCTGTAATATATTTGCCTGACAAAATGACAGAAAAGCAGCTTGATATCGCACTTCGTCATGAGCTTATCCATCTTCGCAGAAACGATATATTATACAAGTTGCTGCTGACAGCAGCAAACGCAGTTCATTGGTTTAATCCGCTTATATGGTTGATGGCAAAAACAGCAGACAGAGATGCGGAGGCGGCCTGCGACGAGGCAGTGCTTGCAGATTCCGATGTATCAGAGCGAAAAGCTTACTGCAGTGCAATACTTGACATGATGAGCATCAGACGCATACCCTTTGCCACAGCACTAAGCTATAAAAAGGAGGATATTATGAAGCGATTTAGGAATATAATGGATACCTCAAAGAGAAAGAGCGGCGCAGTACTGCTGGCAGTTCTGCTGAGTATCTCGCTGTTGTTCAGTGGCTTTGCAGGTTGTACCACGGAGGGAGAAAGCAGTACCGAAACGGAAGAACCAAAAACAACCACAGCACCCACCACAACAACCACAACGCAGACGACCACTACAACCGAAACTGCAACGACGACCACCACCGCACCGACAGAAGACACGTCAACATGGGTCATTTACGAAGGCAGCAGCTATATGGACGCAGGCAGGGCAATGGAGCTTATAAACGACTACCGAGTAAGAAACGGATTGCCTGCCCTTTGGACGGGAAGTGAAAACCTTAGCATTGTAGCACAGGACAGAATCATGGAAGCGATAACACAGTTTTCGCATACCCGCCCCAATGGGGAAAGATTTACATCTGCCTTTGCCGAAAACGGCGTTTCCTATACAGTTGCCTGCGAAAATCTTGCAAGAGGTCAGCTGACAGCAGAGCAGGTTGTAAACGAGTGGATGGCATCGCCCAATCATCAGGGAAATATGCTCAATCCCAGTGCCTTGTACGGCTGTGTTGCATGTGCAAAGGGCTATTATGACGGAATGGAGTACGTATACTGGATATTCATGGCATACGCACCGTAATATGCAAGCAAAAAAGAAAAGGACGATGTTTGTGTGAGCATCGCCCTTTTCTTTTGACATATATGAAACAAAGTGTTATAATCATGTTTACGTGATTTATTTAACAAAACAGACGTTTTGAGAGGTGTATTTCTTTGATATTCGGAAAGCACATAAACCGATATTATATCAGATATCTACCGATTCTTCTGCTCGGTATGCTGTCGCTTGTGCTGGTTGACTATTTCCAGCTTATAATCCCCGAGCTGTACAAAATGGTAATCAACGGTATGAACACAGGGGCAGTTGAGCTCGACGGAGTGCAGAGAGTCTTTGACATGGACTTTCTCCTCGATGAGATATGTCTGCCCATGATAGTAATAATCGTCGTCATGGTCATCGGACGTTTTCTGTGGCGAATCTGTTTCTTCGGTTCTGCCATAAGGATGGAGACCGATATCCGCAGAAGAATGTTTGACCACTGCAAGGACCTTTCAAGGCAGTACTATCAGGTCAATAAGGTGGGCAATCTGATGTCCCTTTTTACAAACGACCTTGAAACCGTGCAGGACTGCTTCGGCTCAGGAATCCTAATGTTCTTTGATGCGGCGTTCCTCGGAGCACTTGCCATAGTCAAAATGTGGCGAATGGATATACTGCTTACCTGCCTTTCTCTTATCCCCATGGGACTTCTCATGGCAGTGGGCTCAATAGTGGGCAAATACATGATGAAAAAGTGGGAAGTACGTCAGCAGGCCTTCTCCGACCTTTCCGATTTTTCACAGGAGAGCTTTTCGGGCATAGCCGTAATCAAGGCATTTGTCAAGGAATTCAAGGAGCTGCTTGCATTCCGTTGGCTCAACAAAAAGAACGAAAAGGCAAATGTTGACTACACCCGTATTTCCACAATTCTCAATATTGCAGTAACACTCTTTGTTGAGTCTGTAATATGTGTCATTCTCGGCTACGGCGGATATCTCGTCCATGAGGGCAGCTTCAACGCAGGCGAGCTGGTGGAGTTTATCGGATACTTTACTTCTATCGTCTGGCCTGTAATGGCTGTTGCACAGCTTATCGACATGACCTCACGAGGAAAGGCATCCGTCAACAGAATCAGTGAACTGCTCGATACAAAGCAGGACGTTGCAGACAAAGAGGGAGTAAAGGAACTGCAGAACGCACAGGGCAGTATAGAATTTAAAAACCTCACCTTCCGTTATCCCGACAGCGACTACGATGCACTTAAAAATGTATCCTTTGCAATAAATGCAGGAGAAAATGTAGGTATAGTGGGAAAGACAGGCTCAGGCAAAACAACCATTGTAGACCTGATTCTTCGTACCTACAACGTACCTGACAGGACTATTTTCATTGACGGACAGGACGTAAACGACTTATCTATTCATTCCGTTCGAGCGGCATCTGCCTATGTACCGCAGGACAATTTCCTTTTCAGTGATACAATCGAAAACAACATCGCCTTTGCTTACGATGAGGTTGACGAAGAAAAGGTAGTGGAAGCTGCAAAGCTTTCCGATGTTCACGGTAATATAATGGACTTTACCGAGCAATACAAAACCGTGCTTGGCGAGAGAGGCGTCACCGTATCGGGCGGACAGAAGCAGAGAATATCGATTGCCCGAGCACTTATGAAGAATGCACCTATTCTTATACTCGACGATTCTGTTTCTGCGGTCGATACAAAGACTGAGAAGATAATTCTCGAAAATCTCAGAAAGAATCGAGAAAACCGCACAACTATCCTTATCGCGCACAGAATTTCCACTATCGAGAAAATGGACAAGATAATCTATATTGACGACGGCAGTATTGAGGCGGTCGGAACGCACGCAGAGCTTTACGACACCTGCGAGGATTACCGCAGAATGGTCGACCTGCAGAAGCTTGAGGACGAGGGGGCTGAACACAACAATGCGTGAGTATTATCCTTTGCTTGTAGTTGGCGCAGTGGTCAGCATCTTTGCACTGTGCTTCATAGTGGCGTTTGCCCTGATGAAAAACAAAAAGGAAGCATTGGGCTTTGACAGAAACATGAAAGACAGCGAGCTTATACGCAGACTGTTCAGATACGCCAAACCCTATAAGATGCAGTTTGCCCTTGTATTTCTTATCATGCTGTTTTCCATTTCCTACGATATCATCTCGCCCCTTGTAATAGGCAAGATAGAAGAAATGGTAAAGAGCGATTTTGAACTCAGTTCCCTTTTTGTTTCCGTGGCGGTGTACGCAGGTATCCTCATCGTTTCTCTTGTGTGTACCTATGTGCAGGCGATAATTTTGCAGAAAACAGGCCAGAAGATACTCTCCTCCATGAGAGAGGATCTGTTTACCCATATTGAAGGACTGTCTCATGAGCAGCTCAATATGATACCTGTGGGCAAGCTCGTAACAAGAGTAACTAATGATACAAACGCCATTTCGCTGATGTTTACAAACCTGGTTGTAAACCTTCTGAAAAACTGCTTTATCATCGTCGGCGTAATGGTAGCGATGTTCTGTCTCAACTACGAGCTTACACTGATGGTGCTGTGCTTTGTCCCTTTTATCGTGCTTTTTACCGTCATCTTCAGAAAGTTCTCCAGAAAGGCATATCGCAGGGTAAAGGACGGCACCACCGATATCAATACCTACCTTTCCGAAAATCTTTCGGGCATCAAAATCACGCAGATATTCAACTGCGAAGACAAGAAAATGCGTGATTTCAATGAAAAGAACAACGAGCTGGGTACTGCCAAGCAGAAGCAGATATTTGTTTTCGGCATATTCAGACCTGTAGTATATATGCTGTATATCTGCTCAGTTCTCTGCCTGCTGTACTTAGGCGGAAAGGGGTATATCGACAATACCAGCTTTCTCGGTCAGACTCTGACCAGCGGAACTATAGTCACATTCTATCTCTACATTTCAAAATTCTTTACCCCTATCCAGAATCTTGCAGAGCAGTTCAACTGGATGCAGTCTGCTTTTGCCTCGGCTGAAAAGATATTCACAGTCATGGATATCGAGCCGAAGATAGTGGACGAAGAATATGCGATAGAGCTTGACGAAATAAAAGGCGACATAGAATTTAAAGACGTATGGTTCTCATACATTCCCGATGAGTGGGTACTAAAGGGAGTGTCCTTCAAGGTCAACGCAAATGATACAGTTGCCTTTGTCGGTTCCACAGGCTCGGGCAAATCGACGATTCTGTCCCTTATATGCCGCAATTACGACATACAGAAGGGTCAGATATTAATTGACGGCATAGATATTAAAAAGATAAAAATATCCTCACTTCGCCGTCATTTCGGACAGATGCTTCAGGACGTGTTCCTCTTCTCGGGTACAATACGAAGCAATATAGTTCTTCGCAATGAGGAAATAACCGACGAAGAGATATGGGAGGCCTGCCGCTACGTAAATGCTGACTCCTTCATTTCAAAGCTCGATAAGGGACTTGACGAAGCAGTCAGAGAAAGAGGCAATAATTTCTCGGCAGGTCAGCGTCAGCTGTTGTCCTTTGCAAGAACAATAATTCATAAGCCTTCAGTCATGATACTCGACGAGGCAACCGCAAATATCGACACCGAGACTGAACTGCTGATACAGGATTCACTTGAAAAGATGATGAATGTCGGCACAATGCTCATGGTAGCCCACAGACTTTCCACCATACAGCATGCAGATAACATAATCCTGCTGTCACACGGTGAAATAATCGAGCAGGGCAGCCATCAGGAGCTGCTCGCCCAAAAGGGGCGTTACTATCAGCTTTATATGCTGCAGTACCATAAGGAACAGTTCAATAAGGTAGGATAAAGAGAAGGCATACACACATAAGTCGTGTGTATGCCTTTGTGCTTATATGAAGAATATAATGTATTATGCGATGATTCCTTTGAGAAGAATTGCTCTGCAGGGAGAGCCTTCCGCGCCTTTTATTTTAAGCGGTGCGGCGACAAGGTAATAATCGCCCACAGGAACTTTGCTGAGATTCAGGCTTTCAAGCAGTGCCACTTCAGCACCCAGCAGCTCCAGATGAACTGCTCTCGGAGCGGAGATATCACCGACCGACATAGTCTCAACGCCTACCAGCTTTATGCCGCCCTCACGAAGGACAAAAGCGGCACTCTGAGTTATGGCACCGTTGCCTTTTATCAGCAGACGCTTTCTGATATGAGGCAGAAGCTCTTCTGCTTCCTGACCTGTCAGAGGGTGGTCGCACTCAATGACTGTGCAGTGACCGATGCATTTGTCAAGGGAGACATCTTCGATGGAATCCCCATCCTCGATAAAGTGGAGAGGAGCATCGACATGAGTGCCGTTATGAACGCACATGTGCAGATTTGAAAGATTGAAAAGTGAACCGTCCGCCATGCTCAGCACAGTTTCGAGCTTGGGACCGTCATCGTCGGGGAAAAGGGGAGCAGACAGCAGTTCACGGGAAATATCATAAATTGTCATAATAACCACCTCGAAGTAATTGTATCATAACCGTAAATTTTTAGCAATTGAAAGAATAAAAAAGTCTCAGGGTATGGAAAAGTTATAAATACTATGGTACAATAAACAAAAATACCCCCATTATTGAAAGTAGTGACCCAAAATGAACAATACAAAATACGTTGTCGTCCTTTGCGACGGCATGTCTGATTATCCTGTGGAGGCTCTTGGCGGAAAGACTCCCATGGAATACGCAAAGAAACCCAATATGGACTATTTTGCCGCAAACGGTATCTGCGGACTTGTATCCAATGTCCCCGATGGCATGAAGCCCGGCAGTGACGTTGCAAACCTCTCTGTTATGGGCTATGATCCGAAGCAGTATTATTCGGGACGTTCTCCTCTGGAGGCCGTCAGCATGGGCATAAAGCTCGAGAGTACTGATGTTGCCCTCAGATGCAATCTTGTAACTCTTTCCGATGAGGAAAATTACGAGGACAAGACGATGGTCGATTACTGTGCAGGCGATATTTCCACCGAGGAAGCAGCAGAACTTATCAAGGCCATCCACGAAGCATTCGGAAACGAGAGGTATGATTTCTATCCAGGCTTTTCTTACAGACACTGCCTTGTGTGGCACGGCGGCACTGTGGATATAGGCACCTTGACACCTCCTCACGATATTTCCGGCAGGGTAGTCGGAGAGCATTTGAAGAGCTTTGAGAATGCTCCCGAAATGCTTGCAATGATGAAGAAAAGCGTCGATGTGCTGAAGGACCACCCTGTAAACAAGGCAAGAGTGCAGGCAGGAAAGCGCCCTGCAAATTCCATCTGGCTCTGGGGTCAGGGGACAGCACCGTCTCTTGATCTCTTCGAAGAGAAATACGGAAAGACAGGAGCAGTTGTTTCCGCCGTAGACCTTATCAAGGGCATAGGCATCTGTGCAGGCATGAAGGTCTGTGAGGTTGAGGGTGCAACAGGCTATGTTGATACCAACTTTGACGGCAAGGTGCGTGCGGCACTCGCCGAGCTTGAAAACGGCATTGATTTTGCCTATCTGCATTTTGAGGCACCTGATGAATGCGGACACAGGGGAGAAGGCGAGAACAAGGTAAAGTCCATTGAGCTTATCGACGAAAAGGTACTTGCAGTACTTCGTGCAGAGCTTGAAAAGTATGATAACTACCGCATTCTCATTCTGCCTGATCATCCCACGCCTCTTGCAACCATGACCCATGAGATGGACCCCGTACCCTTTATCCTTTACGACAGAAATACAGATAAAGGCGTTCAGGCTGGTGAGTGTGTAAGCGAAAAAACAGCAAAGGCAAGCGGAATAACTGTAGAACAGGGCTGTGACCTGATGAATATTCTGCTTGAAAAAACCGCTCTTTAAAATCTGCAAACGAGGTGATTTTATGAAACGGTGCGTTATCGCGATTCTTTTAGTAATGTGCATTCTTACAGTCCTTTTTTCTGCCGGCTGCGGAAAGAAAAAGAACAATGAGGAAGAACCGAAGCTTAATTATTCTGATGATTATCAGGCTGCAGCACAGGTTGATTATGAGACCCTGTCAGTTCAGATACGCACAAGCTCATCTGCATATTTTACAGGCTCTATCATCTCAGTTACTGCTGTAATTGAAAACAAGTCCCAGGACTATTACTGCATAGCTCCCATGGATAACGGTTTTGATATTTCGGTGACCGTTGACGGCTATAAGCTCGTCCCGTCAGGAGCAGTGTCTCCCTCTGATGCAGTGCTTATCCTTGAGCCTAACGGCAGTGTGAGCATGACAAGAGAGTATAAGTCCAAGGCCTATGTTTCCGGTGAGGAGCGTCCCCTCTGGGAGTGCGAGCCTGTAGCTGAGGTAAAAGTCAAAATGAGTGAGCCTGCTGTATCAAGACAGGCTGCAATGGATGCAAAGCTTTCTGACAGCAAGAGTGCAAAGACAGCGTTTGCTGTTTACGGCACAGGCGAAAAACCATAATGAAAGAAAAACGAAGCTGCTTTTTGGCAGCTTCGTTTTAACTGTCTTTAATAATAGTCAAGAGGTGTATATCAATTGAAAAACAGTGAAGTAAAGGACAGATACAAGCGAAACAGCTCGAACAGTGTGCTGATACGTCGTTTCCTGCCGTATTACAAGCCTTATCTGTGGCTGATGATACTCGATCTTTTCAGTGCGCTTCTGACCACAGTATGTGATCTGTATCTGCCCACCATAGTCCAGAGGATAACAAAGGACGGCATGGAAAATCCGCAGGCGATGGCAGT
>JAZSNZ010000308.1:0-9336 GCA_045536645.1 Acutalibacteraceae bacterium | reverse complement strand
CTTCGCTGAAATTTTGGATTCCTTTAAGTCTAAATTGGAGAAAGTATTCCCCAGCCGTGTAACCTTTGATGATACTAAGATTGATATTCCCGAATACAATGCAAAGGATATCTATATCTGCAAGAATAAGGTGGCTAAACCTCACGTATTTATTCCGGTAATGCCCGGAACCAACTGCGAATACGATAGTACAGCAGCATTTGAACGTGCAGGCGCAACTGTAACAACAGGCATCTTTAGAAACTTAAGCGCAAGCGACATCAGAGAGTCTGTTGATATGTACGTAAAAGAAATTGCTAAGGCTCAGATTATCATGTTCCCCGGCGGTTTCTCCGGCGGTGATGAGCCAGACGGTTCCGGTAAGTTCATTGCAACCACCTTCAGAAATCCCCTTGTTGCTGAGGCTGTGACAAAGCTCCTTGAGCAGAGAGACGGTCTGGTACTTGGTATCTGCAACGGTTTCCAGGCACTTATCAAGCTCGGCCTCCTGCCTTACGGCAAGATCTGCGATATCACCGCAGACAGCCCCACACTTACATTCAACACCATCGGACGCCATATTTCCCGTATGGCTTACACAAGAGTTGCTTCCGTCAAGTCTCCCTGGCTTGCAGGCTGTGATATTGGCGATGTACACGCAATTCCCATATCTCACGGTGAAGGCCGCTTTGCCGCAAGCAGTGCTGTGGTTTCCCAGCTCCTTGCAAACGGTCAGATTGCTACTCAGTATACCGATTATAACGGAGTTCCCGTTGGCTCCTCCGACTGGAACCTCAACGGCTCTGTAATGGCCATCGAGGGCATCACATCTCCCGACGGCAGAATATTCGGTAAGATGGGTCACTCCGAGAGAAGAGGCGACAACCTTTACGCCAACGTTCCCGGCAATAAGGACCAGAAGCTGTTTGAATCCGGAGTTGCATATTTCTCATAATGGAGAATCAGAATGGCTGTTTTCAAAAAGGCTAAAAAACAAAAAAGAGAAAATTTCATGAAGCTGTATACCCGAACCTGTGACAGGGTCTACTGCTATGCATATGAGTGTACATTCAACAGTCTTGATGCTGAAATAATTTCAAGAAATGCGTATGTTTATATGTATCAGAACCTGGCACAGCTTCGGCACAGCACAAGCATCGATGCATGGCAGCGCGACTGCGTAAGACAGGCGTTCCGTGCATTGGTGCGCTCAAATCGTCTTTCTATGATGCACGAAGGGGAGGCGGGCACAAACCCACCGCCCCTGACTGACGAGCAGAAGGACACCCTGTGGCGTGCCATAAATAAGTACGGCAGCATCGACCCTTGGAGACTTGTGCCTGTACCCGGACAGACATCTGCTCTTACTATAATGAAAGACAGATATGTTTCTGACCTTAGCAACAAGTCAATTGCAGATATCGGAAAGATAGTGCTTATCGGTTTGCTGTCTGTTGCGGTCGTTGTCGGTGTGGTTTTTCTTGGAATATCCCTTATTGCGGACGAGACTGCTGTCAGTGTAGAACCCATGCAGGAAATTTTCCTTGAGGAGCGAAGCTATACGGTGTCTTCCATGCCCGATGTAGAGGTCGATTATGAAGCTCTCGAGCAGATGGTGGAATCGGCAGAAAAGGAAGCGAGCTGGCAGGCTTATCAGTCAATGCTTGAAAGCCGTGCGAATATGAGCTCGGTGGTATCGGCTGAGTATATCATCGCTTCTTCAGACCCCCTTCTTTATGCAGCGGGTCTGGCAAGCTCAAGGCCTCTTGTATATGCAAGTGCGGAGGAGATCGGTCTGACAGCTGGTGCTAAAAAGCTGACAGGCGATGCTGAGATTGATACTGCTATCGAAAAAATGATAAAGGACATTGACCTTACAGGGGAAAACGATGTCGAAATAATTGCAAAGATCTATGAATATGTGGGAACACATATCACATATTCCGACGAGGATACATCAAGCATAAGTGTTAACGACTATGTAAAGTATTATATCCTCAATAAAAAGGGCGACAGCAGACATTATGCTGCTGTGCTCTCAACTGTGCTCAACGCCTGCGGCTACAGCTGCGAGGTTGTTTCAGGCTATTTTGTGCTTAACGGTGGCACGGAATATGAAAAGAATGTTGATCATTACTGGAACAGACTCAACTTAAACGGAATGTACTACTATCTCGACCTTGAGGCAGACTGCAATGCATCAGGAACTCAGGTCAGGTATTATTACTTCATGGCAACGAGAAACAACAGTCTCTGGGAAATTTTCCAGAGAGACCACGTAATAAATTAAGGATGTGATTTTGTGGCAAAGGTAATACTGCTGACACATACTCCAAACCCCGATAAGACAGTAGCGGCAGCGGCCAAGCTGTGCTATTCATCTTCGGACATCGAAGGACTTTATAACGGTCTTTCTGATGAAAAGGTAAAATCCTTTGTCGGTATGCTTGCCGAGATAGGACATGAAAGTCCTATTGAACATGCCACATTTACCTTTGGTATAGAGGGCGTTTCACGTTCACTTCTGGCACAGATAACCCGTCATAGAATCGCTTCTTACAGTGTTCAGAGCCAGAGGTACGTAAAAATTGATGAGTTCGAGTATGTAACTCCCCCTGAGATTGCTGCAGACCCCGAGGCATCCGAGATTTTCAGGAACGCCATGGACAGGGATATGGCTGACTATCAGAGGCTTACCGATATACTCAGCGAAAAGCATAAGAAAACACTTATGGAGTCAGGGATGGATGAGAAAGAGGCATCAAAAAGAGCTGAAAAAATGGCCATTGAAGATGCTCGCTTTGTTCTGCCCAATGCAGCTGCCACAAAGATAGTCATGACAATGAATGCCCGTAGTCTTCACAATTTCTTTGCTCACCGCTGCTGCAACAGAGCACAGTGGGAGATAAGGGACATTGCCTGTCAGATGCTCAAGCTCGTAAGTGAGGTATCCCCGTCCCTTTTCGTAAAATGCGGACCGCCCTGTCTTTACGGAGCCTGCCCCGAGGGCAAAATGACTTGTGGAAAGGTGACGCAGGTCAGAGAGTATTTTTCTCAGCTGCGTAAAGGTTGATGGTTATGGGAAAACTGATAGTTATTGAAGGTCTGGACGGCAGCGGAAAGGGAACACATACCACTGCTGTATATAATAAGCTCACAGAAGCAGGAATTGCTGTTCGCAGAATAACATTTCCCGATTATGAGCAGCCCTCCTCAACACTTGTAAAGATGTATCTTGACGGAAAGTTCGGCAAAAAGCCGGGTGATGTCAATCCTTATGCGGCATCGAGCTTCTTTGCCGTTGACAGATTTGCAAGCTACAAATCCTTCTGGCAGAAGGATTATGAAGAGGGGACACTGATCCTCTGCGACAGGTATACCACCTCAAATATTCCTTATCAGATGCCCAAGCTTCCGAAAGCGGAGTGGGACACCTTCCTTGATTGGCTTTATGATTATGAGTACACAAAGATGAACCTTCCGAGGCCTGATGCGGTCATCTATCTTGATGTGCCGCCTGAGATAGCTCAGAAAAAGATGAGCGAGAGGTACAACGGCGACGAATCCAAAAAGGATATACATGAAAGTGACCTTGAGTTCCAGAGAAGCTGCTATGAGGCTGTCAGGTATGCCTCAGACAAGCTTGGCTGGATACGTATAGAACTGACAAAGGATGGGGATATGCTCTCCATCGAGGAAAATCAGAAAAAAGTATTTGATGCCTTAAAGCAGTGTGAGGTTTTTTGATGATTGAATTTCGTGCTCCTGTATTGAAAGACAAAAGCAGAGTGGATGAGATACTTTCAAAAGGGCATTTTGAGGGCAGTCTTTATTCTTTTGCAGCTATCTATACATGGGCAGAAAGGTATCACACAAAAATTGCGTTTTGCAACGATGCACTTCTTGTATCGGGCTATGCCGATTCGGTGGTAATGTATTTTCTGTATCCCGTGGGGGAGTATCAGCTCGATGATGTGCTCTCTGTAATGAAGAAAGAGGCACAAAAGCACGATTCAGAGCTTAAAATCGTTGCGGAAAGATGGCAAGCCAAAGAACTTTACAGTTATTTCGGCGATGATTTTGAGATAAAAGACGCAAGAGATGAGTGGGACTACGTTTATAATACGGAGGATTTGGCTTTCCTCAGAGGTAACAGATATCACGGAAAGCGCAATCACATCTCAAGGCTTGAAAAAAGATATGCAGGCTCACAGTTTTCTCTTGAACCGATATGTAGGGAGAATATTGCCGAGTGCATGGGAATCGAGCTGGCCTGGGTAAAAGACAAGGCTGACGATTCCGATTTTGAGAGTGTGAACAGAGCGCTTTCAGACATGGAGTTTCTCGGATTGTCGGGCGGAGTGCTCAAATTAGGTAACAAGGCGATAGCCTTTACAGTCGGCGAACCCCTTCTTGATGACACATTTATTATTCATATTGAAAAATCACTGCCGGGATACGATGGTGCATACCAGATGATAAACAAGTATTTTGCTGAAACACTTGTTGGAAGATATCGGTTTATAAATCGTGAAGAGGACATGGGGATTGATGGCCTGAGGTCATCAAAGCTGTCATATCTACCTTGCAGAATGATAGAAAAATGCGTAATCACCGAAAGGAAATGATGCATTGATTACTTTGGCCAAGGACGGAATGCGTCCCGATATTGAAAGAATATGGAAGCTTTGCTTTCCTGAGGATAATCCCGAGGTCGTACGTTATTTCTTTGACCACAGGTACAATCCCAACGCCTGCATTGTTTATATTGACAGCATAAGCGGCAGACCTGTTGCGATGCTTCATATTATGGATATCATGATAACGGATGACAGCGAAATAAAAAACGCACAGTATCTGTATGCTGCCGGTACAAGACCCGATTTTCGCGGTCAGGGCATCATGACAAAAATGCTGGCAGCGGCACAAAAGTATGCACAAGCCAAGCATAAAGCCTATTCTGTAGTTCTGCCGGCAGAACACAGCCTTATAAAATTTTACGAAAAAAACGGATTTTACAGATGCTTTCAGAGCAGGTTCATGACTTTTACCAGAAATGACCTTTCATCGCTTGCAAAATATGCAGGTGCTGAGGGTAAGACAATGTCTGTCATACTCGGTGACCGTGAGCTTGCGGAAGTAAGACGTGACAGTCTTATTGACAGAGAGGGCTATGTAACATGGGGAGACAGGGCTGTTTCCTATGCTATGGGTGCTCATGAGGCAGAGGGCGGCAGAGTGATAGCGGTGCAGAAAAATCATGCTGCTGCGTATGCGTTCTGCATTGAGAGAAAAAATAAAATGATAGAAATTACAGAAATCATATCACCGGATGATTTATGCATTTATTTGTGCAGAGCGATACTTGATGCATACCCCAATGGCAGTGTCTTTTCGCTGAGAGTACCTGTGTGCAACGAGTTTTTCGCACCTTACGGTGATGTTTCCGATTTTGGCATGATAAAAACCACCAGCGGCAGAAGGGCTACAAATCTTCTGACTCTGACGGGTAAGCATGCACCGTACTTAGGTCTGGTTCTGGATTGAAAGGAGAATTGATATGATATACGTTTATCTTGCGGATGGATTCGAAGAGATGGAAGCATTGGCACCTGCCGACCTGCTGCGCAGAGCGGGAAAAGAGGTCATGCTTGTGGGAGTAAATGAAAAGAAAGTAAGAGGCTCGCACAATATATATGTGGAAGCAGACATTATGGCAGGGGAAGTATCCCTTGAGTCTGCTGAGCTTATCATTTTGCCCGGCGGAGGCCCCGGATATGAAAATCTCGATAAAAATGCAGATGTGGACAAAGCAGTAAAATACTGCTATAATAACAGCATTCGCATTGCAGCAATATGTGCCGCCCCCATGGTACTCGGAAAAAGAGGCGTTCTTGCAGGGCGGAAAGCTACCTGCTTCCCCGGCTTTGAGCAGTATCTCACTGATGCAGTTCACACAGGCGAGGGAGTCGTAACAGACGGACTTGTCACAACAGCGAAGAGCGCAGGCTGGTCTGTTGACTTTGGTCTTGAGCTTGTAAAGCTTCTTGTATCAGAAGAAGGCGCCGAAAAGCTTCGCACCTCCCTTTATCCGCAATGAGAGGTGACATAAGGCAGGTAAAGCGTGAAAAACGTGAGGAAATCAAAGCATGGAGACGCAGCCTTTCTGTCGAAGTCAAAGCAGATCTTGACAGGGCGATTTCAGAGCGTTTTTTCAACAGCTATGTATATAAAAGAACAAAGCAGGTTTTTATTTATGTATCTACCGCTATAGAGGTGGATACGCTGAAGATAATTGAGCGTGCGGCGCAGGAAGGCAGAAAAATAGCCTGTCCGAGATGTGTTGACGGTACGAGGGAAATGGAATTTTATTATATTGATTCCGTTGATGATCTCGAGCCCGGCACATTCGGTGTGCTGGAGCCTGCGGCGAATCCCGAAAAGCTGGTATCTGACTTTTCAAACGGAGTCTGCGTAGTACCCGGACTTTCCTTTGATAACGAAGGCTTCAGGCTTGGATACGGAAAAGGATATTATGACCGTTTCCTTTCGGGATACAATGGTTTTACCTGTGGACTGTGCTACTCAGGCAATGTTGTCAGCACTCTTCCTCACGGAAGGTTTGACCGTCATGTGGGATTACTTATTACTGACAGATTCAGCAAAAGGTGCAGATAAACCGGAAAGCCGCAGGGGCTTCCCGGTCTGCATGAGCATCAGTCGTTGCAGCAGCCTACAGCAACGATGATAATGAGAAGAATCCACATAAGATTATCACCGCAGAAAATTTTGTTGAGACACATTTTTATTTCACCTCACTTAAATTGTGGTCACTACATTCTATGTCATAAGCCGTCAGCATGTTACGATGTTACGGCGGCTCTGAAAGGATGATGTTCGATATGAATAACGGCAATAACAGAAACGGTCGTCAGAACGAAGAAAAGAAGACGTTCAGAGTCACGATATCTGACGAGGACTACGCAAGCAGCGATTACGGTCAGCAGAGACAGCAGCAGTACTATACGGCTAATCGAAATCAGAACAGCGGTTACAGATCGCAGGGACAGAACAGGGGGGCATACAGAGGTCCGAACGGGCAGAGAGGTCCTGCACGTCCCAATGCGTATGAGCAGCAGAGTGTCAGATCTGCAGTTCCTGCACGTCCGCCGAGAACTGAAAACTCTCAGATGCAGCAGTATCGCCAGCCCATGCAGTCGCAGCTTACGAGAACGAGAACTGTGACTACAAGAACAGGTGAAAGATTTGAAATACCTGAGGAGACTGCTATTCCGCCGAAAATCATGCGCAGGAACAGTAAGAACACAAAGAGCAAGGGCTGTGTTATTGCACTTGTCTATGCTGCTATAGTCTGTTCCATATCCGCTCTTCTTTCTTTCTACATTATCGTTGGCCTCAATGATATGTTCGGACTTGTCAAGGAAGAGTCTGAAATCACTGTCGATGTGCCGAAAGATGCTTCTCTTGATGACGTAACACGTATACTTGATGACAACGGAATAGTTGATTATCCGTTTTTCTTCAAGCTCTATGCAGGCTTTACCAATGATACCTCATTCAAGGCAGGTACCTTTGTTCTCAACACGAAGTCCGACTATGACCAGATAATCCGCAAGCTTACAAAGCCTGCAACAGCCGACAACAGTATCGTTAAGGTGACCATACCCGAGGGATACACCGTTGAGCAGATAGGCGCACTTCTCGAAGAATACTGCGTCTGTGAGAAGCAGGCGTTCATAAACTCCGTTCAGTATGCAGACTTCTCAAGCTATGATTTTGTAAACTACATCCCTGTTGATGAGAATAAAATCTACAGACTTGAGGGTTATCTTTTCCCCAGTACCTATGACTTCTATATCTGGGGCGGTTCAAAGCATGCTATCGGTAAGCTTCTTGCAGCCTTTGAGGACAATGTTCTCAAGGATTCTGATTATGATTTTGATGCCGTTACAAACGACAGCTCCATTTCCAAGGAAAAGAGGAACGAGAAAAAGGTCAGCATGGGCAAAAAGCTCGATAAGATAATTATCATGGCTTCGGTTGTTGAGCGAGAAGTTCCCGATCCTGAGGATATGAAGAAGGTATCTTCCGTATTTAACAACAGACTGAAAAATCCCACTGTACAGGGAACAGGCGGTATGCTCCAGTCCGATGCCACAAGATGGTATCCCTTTGCTACAGCTGCTGCACTGAGAGAGTCTGAGATCATTACAACCTCTCAGAAGGAAAACTGGATAGAAAATCATAAGGGCAGCTACACTCTCACTGCCACAAATCCCATAACCAGTATTTCTGAGACAAAGACCTTTGATACTTCTCTTTATGACACCTATGTAGTCGCAGGTCTTCCCGTAGGCCCGATCTGCTGCCCCGGTATGAATTCCATCAAGGCAGCACTTAATCCTGCAGACACAAGCTATTATTTCTTCTATTCCAAGAGCGACGGAACAACTCTCTTTGCAGAGACCTATGACCAGCACCTTTCCAATATAAGGAGCGCAAGCTGATGATAAACAAGAATAAGCCGGAGCTTTTAGCTCCGGCAGGCGACATGGACAGCCTTTATGCCGCGATTAATTTTGGTGCGGATGCTGTCTATCTTGCAGGAAAGAAATTCGGAATGAGGTCTGCGCCGAATAATTTTACAATGGAAGAACTGAAAAAGGCTGTTGACCATGCTCATGCAAATGACGTAAAGGTCTATCTGACCTGCAATTCTGTTCTGAGAAATGACGAGATAGACGAGCTACCCCGGTTTCTTGCAGAAGTGGAAGAGATCGGTGTCGACGCACTGATAATCAGTGATCTCGGAGTTATGGCAATGGCAAAAAAGTATGCTCCCAATACCGCTGTTCATATCTCAACTCAGGCAGGCGTTGCAAACTATATGTCAGCGAACGTCCTCCATGAAATGGGCGCTTCCCGTGTGGTTCTTGCACGAGAGCTTTCCTTTGACGAGATATCGGCACTCAAGGACAATGTACCTGATGATCTAGAGATAGAGACATTTATTCACGGCTCCATGTGCGTTTCCTTTTCAGGTCGATGCCTGCTTTCAAACTACATGACATCAAGGGATTCAAACAGGGGAGACTGCTCTCAGCCCTGCAGGTGGAAATATGCTTTGATGGAGGAAAAGAGACCCGGTGAGTATTTCCCGATTTTCGAGGATAATTACGGTGCTCATATTCTCAATTCCCGTGATATCTGCATGATTTCTCATATACCCGAGCTTATCCGTGCAGGAATTACAAGTTTCAAGATAGAGGGCAGAGCAAAATCACCCTACTATGTTGCTGTTGTGACAAATGCATACAGAGCGGCAATAGATGAGTT
>JAZSNZ010000373.1:0-5374 GCA_045536645.1 Acutalibacteraceae bacterium | reverse complement strand
AGCGGCATTTATTGATTGAATTGACAGACCGCTCTGCAAAATGGCGGAGCGGTCTGTTTTAAGTTTATTCAGCAAGCGGAGGAAGCTTATGAAAATTCTGAAAACTCTGATAACTGCATTGATTTTATTTGCGGCGGTATTCTGTGCAGGCTCAGCTGTTCAGGCAGCGGAGGTTCGCACAGACGAGGAGTTTATCGCAGCACTGCGTGATGAAAATACGAATAGCATAACAATAAACTATCACACAGTAAATCTTACCGAGTTTATAGAGATAGGAAGAAATCTGACAATAAACGGCAACGGCGCTGTGTTCACAGCAAAGAACGGAACATATCTGACATTTAAGCAGGGAACAAGTCTCGTGCTGAAAGATATAGTTTTAACAGGAGAAAGAGATTTTGCAATAAAGTCCTACGGCAGAGTGGAACTTACGGGAACTGTTGAGTTTGCAGGCGGTTTCGGTCTGTTGATGAATAACGGCTCATCCCTCAATTCAAGCGGCGTACTTGTTTCAAGAACAGAAAACAAAATAGCTATAGCTGCAAATCCCAATGGCGGAGAGGTGGTTATCGGCAACGTTAATATTAATGATACAACCACAGCAGGTACTCTGCTCTATATTTATAGAGGGGGCGGAACACTGTATTTTTCGGGAGACAATGTTTTCAAAAGTACATACGGCTCTGCGATAACATCACCTACAGGCAGTAATGCACAACAGAAGATCTCATTTTATCCATATGCATCTGTGACTGCACAGGCAACAGGCACCAACGAGGGTGAAAGTTATGGTGCAGCATTCAATGTGCGTGAATGTGCTCTGGAACTTGGAAAAGGAGCACAGCTAAATGCAATTGGAAGCTATGGTGGAATATACTGCGATACGCTTAAAACCGAAGCAGAATGTGTAATAACAGCGGAGAACACTGCAAACACATCTTATGCAGGCGGTGCATTGACTGTATTTGGAAAGATCTTTTCAAATCCCACCGTGTCCGTAGGTGAAAAAAATAAGCTTACCCTCAGCGGCTATAACGGAATGGTGATCTATGGCTGTAAGAGCACAGCCGTTGGCAGAGAATGTACAATTAACTCGAGAATAAAAACAGGCAAAACCATAGACTCCGAAGGCGGAGCGGTTATTATAGGTGATAACGTGACAATCAACTCGCTTTCGGATGGAGGCGGTATAGAAGCAAAGGGCAGCGTAACCTGTGGTGATAACTGTGAGCTGACTTTTGCACCTCTGGGCAATACATCAAAGAGCGGAATAAACAGCGGTGGACAGATAGCCGTCGGAAGCTATTCAGTGATCAAGTGCAAGTCTGCGGAAAGGGCGCTGACCGCAGGAGATATAATAACATTCGGAGAATACTCAACATTTGACTGTGAAAACACAGGTACAGCCATAGAAACCAAACATGGCGTTCAAACGGGCAAGGGATGCATGGTCAGTATAAAGAATGCATCAAAATACGGAATTTATGCTGCAGGTACGCTTCTTGCGGATATAGTGAGTTTCGGAGGAGAAAACACGGTAAATATAACCACAAAGGGAACTGCCCTTTATTCGGCGGAAGCAGTCATTTTCAATAAAGGCAGCAGCTGTACCATCGAAAGCGGAAGCAGTGCTCCGGCAATATGTGTTGATACCGATCTTACAACACAGGGATATCTTCGCATAACAGGCTCCAATGTCAATGTAAAGAGCAGTCTTGGAGCAAGCAGCGGTAATGCAGCAATAAGTATAGTCGGCTCTGCCATAATTGAGGATGGCAGCAGAGTGAACATAGAAAGCAATGGTGCCTTCGGTGTACTGTGCAGAGCAGGCGATTTGATCGTCGGGACAAGCAGTACTGTATGTGCCGAAGGTGGCTGCGCAGTTTTTATAGAGGACGGCAATGTGCGTATTTCTCAGGGAGGATCTCTTTGTGCAAAGGGTACTCTTGATTCAGGCGTACGTGTCAGCAACGGAATGCTCAGAGTAGGCGATGGAAGTACCATAATAACCGAGGGCGAAAGATTCGGTGCAGAGATACTCATATATGGCGGTATCTGGCTTGAAAATCCCGATCTGTTCGATTTCAGAAGCACACAGTCAAGCGCGGTGTACATTGAAAGCGGAGTATTCAGTGCAGTGAATACGAAAACCATATCGGCATGGTATAGAAAACAGGGAATGACCAATGCAAAGACATGGTGGAATGCCGATGTATCGGGTTTTAAGGCATGGGAAATAAACTCAAAGCTTTCGGAAAAGGAAATGGAGTATGCCGACTACACACAGCATTCGGTAAATGGTACCGCCTATTTTGTGAATGGAGCAGAAAACAGATCGGAAGGTTTTGGAGCGAATATAAGTGTGTTCAGAGCAGGCGAGGCAACAAGAATATCGTCATTTAAAACCAGACCTGTAAGTTTACCTAACTATCTGTTCATACCTTCGGGGCGTTCCTTCTCATGGCAGCTGGAGGCAATCAGTGTAGAGGGAGAGGGAGAGAGGTTCAAAATAGCAGATGAGCCGGGATCGGGAACAGTATCTCTTAGTGAAAGAGGTATCCTCAGCTACAGTGCTCCGGCAAGTACAAGAGGTGAGCAGACAGTAAGATATATCGTCACAGGTATTGACGGAGCGCAGTCATTGCCGGTAGAGGTAACGATAAACGTAACAAAATCCAAGCCTCCTGCAGCATATAACCACACCTTTGATGTTCAGGCAAACGGTTCATTGATGAGCAAGGTGTCGGCTACGGATTTTGACGGTGCCATTGCATCTCTGGCGGTAACAAAAGAGCCTGAACACGGAAAGATCTCACTGGGCAGCGACGGAACACTGAGATATACTCCGGAGGGAGCATATACAGGATTTGACAGCTTTGCATACACAGCAACGGATAACGACAGCGATCAGAGCAATGAAGCGGTTGTTACATTCCTTATAGGAATACGCAATGAGGCCACCGCAGATAACGGGACTTACATCGCGGCCAAAAATGAGACCACATCAGGAGATTTCAGTATAAATCTTCCGAAGGACGACGCATTTGACAGGATTGAGATCACCACATTGCCTCACTACGGAACACTTGAGGTGGATGGGCTTAGTTTTGTATATAATCCCCCTGAAAATTTTGCGGGAACGGAGACATTCGGATATACGGCTGTCTCGGCCAATGGTATTGTCAGTAATGAGGCATTTATCAGCATAATAACCGTACCCAGTGAAAAGCCTAAGGCAGATGCACTGAAAATCGACTGTGCAGGCGGAAAGGGTTACAGCGGCCAGCTCAGCGCAAAGGATCTGGACGGAAAGATAACCACTTACATGGTGGAAACCTATCCTCAGCACGGCACACTGGATTTCAATGCCTCCAACGGTAAGTTCACCTACAACGCTGAGAGCGACTATACTGGAACTGACAGTTTCTCTTTCTATGTTTACGATGATGAAGGACTGAAGAGTGAGGCGGTGACCGTAAATATCTCCGTTGATACGTATATCAACATACTCAAAGTGAGCGGAGAGCTTACAAAAATCGTGATTATAGCAGTGATCGCATTTGCTGTTATTGTTACACTGACAGTGATAATCATCACAGGAACAGTCAGAAAACGAAGAAAACAGGACAGAGAGTTCGAAGAGCAATACATACAGAATCCCTACGACGATTATTACGGTTACTAAAAGAAAAGCATCCCCCATGCAAACGCATGGGGGATGCTGTCATATAAAACGAAAGTGACAAATCAGCACTCTATCATTTTGACATAGTATTTTCTTTTTCTGGGGCCATCGAACTCAACAAAGTAGATGTTCTGCCAGATGCCAAGAAGAGGCCATCCTTCATTGATGATAACAGTTACCTGACAGCCCAGACTGCTGGAGCGAATATGAGCGTAGGAGTTGCCCTCAGAATGAAGGTAGTCAGGAGAATCGGGAAATGCACGGGACAGCCCCATAAGCAGATCCTTGCCTACGTTCACATCGGTGTTTTCGTTCATGGTTATGGAAGCGGTGGTGTGAGGGCAATAGACAATAGCTATGCCGTCCTCTATTCCGCTTTCCTTTATAGCATCGGAGACGGATTTGGTGATGTTGTAAACACCGGTAGTCTCAGTTTGAAGAGTAAATTCAAGAACCTTTCCCATATAAGCCGACCTCCTGAAAAATAAAGTGTGGTGAATCTTATGAGTTTAAGAAAAAGATATCTTATCCTTGTGCTTGTAACTATTGCCCTGTGTGCAGCTATAGCGATGGTAAATTACGCAGAATACAAACAGGGAAAAACACTTGTAAAAGAAGAGCTTAAATTTGAAAGTAATTATGCATATGCAGCAAACAGCGAAAGATCAGGCACAGGAACAGAAGCAGAAACAATAAACATAAACACTGCTTCAGCACAGGAGCTTGCAGACTTTCTGCCGGGGATAGGAATAACCAAGGCAGAAAATATAGTCGCCTATCGCGAAGCAATAGGCGGCTTTAGGTCTGTGGAAGAACTGATCGAAGTCAAGGGAATAGGAGAATCAACTCTCCGTACCATTCGCAGCTACTGCAGAGTGAGCGACGATTAGAATATAGCACTCTCCATATGATCGGGAACACCATCGCCGTCAGCATCGGGCATGGAGTCGATCATTTCAGCACCGCGCATACCTCTTGTGGATCTGTCGCGCTCGAGGTACTCGGTCAGATAAGCGCGGAATTCCTTGACGTGCTTGATATTCTTGATGACGAAGTTGCCGCTGGACTGATCCTTGGAGTTAACCTCAAGGCTGCCGAGACCAACGAGTCTTTGCCAGAGAGTGCGGCGAACAGTCATATCAACGATACGATAAAGCTTGACCTCATCTTCGGTGGTATTAAGGAAACCGGTTTTTACGATGAGCATCTTATCGGTAAGGGTGTAGGTAGTAAATGTAAAGGGAAGACCTAAAAACAGCCATCTCTTACGTTCTTTGATAATGATATTGTCTTTTACAGGGGACATAAAACTCAACCTCCATATACTTTTTTATAAGTATAGCATAAAAATATGAATAAAACAATATTTACATTTAAATCGCGCAAATTAAAAATAGGAAATGAGAGAACGAGAGTAAACGAGAGAAAAAACGAGCAAATCGAAGTTCGTGTCAAAGTACATTGAATTTGTCACAAAAAAATGTTGACAGGGGAAAAAGGCTGTGATATGATACTCAAGCAATGTGACTTCGCGAGGCGGAGTTACGCCCATATTATTATTAGGAGGAACCTACTAATGTCTACATTTATGCCCAAGGCAGGTCAGGTTGACCGCAAGTGGTATGTTCTTGACGCAGCAGGCAAGCCCCTCGGCAGAGTAGCAGCACAGGCTGCAACACTTCTGCGCGG
>JAZSNZ010000158.1:0-6584 GCA_045536645.1 Acutalibacteraceae bacterium | reverse complement strand
ATGGTATTTGATATGCAGCAGCCGGAAAATCTTATCGCAGCCATCTGCGGTGAGGGCATCGGCACTATAGTTTGTGCAGACTGATTAAAATACAAAGTCGGAGGCCAAGCGGTCTTAGGAAGACAAACCAAATGATCAACTCCTTGGCTCACAGAACGACATGGCTACGACCCGACTTCATGGTATTTGATATGCAGCAGCCGGAAAATCTTATCGCAGCCATCTGCGGTGAGGGCATCGGCACTATAGTTTGTGCAGACTGATTAAAATACATAAACGAAAGGGAGCATAATCAATGAATACAGTATTCAAGACTACAGAAGAAAAAATGAATAAGACGATTAACGTTCTTGTTTCTGACTATAAGACCGTCAGAGCAGGCAGAGCAAACCCCAGTGTTCTCGACAAGATCACTGTTGAGTATTACGGAGCAGAGACTCCCGTAAACCAGCTTGCATCCATCAGCGTAGCTGAGGCACGTGTTCTTTGCATCCAGCCCTATGATGCATCGGCACTTCGCAGCATCGAGAAGGCTATCAACTCTTCTGACATCGGAATCAACCCCCAGAACGACGGCAGAGTCATCAGACTTACCTTCCCCCCTCTGACTGAGGAGCGCCGCCGTGACCTTGCAAAGGACATCAAGAAGATGGGCGAGGACAGCAAGGTAGCTATCCGTTCCATCCGCCGCGATGCCATCGATAAGCTCAAGGCAATGAAGAAGGAGTCTGTAATTACCGAGGACGACCTCAAAAACGCAGAGAAGAAGACCCAGGATCTTACCGATAAGTTCATCAAGCAGATCGATGCTCTTGCTGCTGACAAGGAAGCAGAGATCATGGAGATCTGAGTTCTCCGCTCAGCGAACAGGCATAACATTCTGATTACCGTGGGCGTAATGTCCACGGTAATACGCATATAAAGGAACATTCCGCGCAAGGAGGGTATATTTGCGTGTTTAAGCGTAAAAAGAAAGTTGAAAAGACGCAGCGGCATCTGCCTGAGCATATCGGGATAATCATGGACGGCAACGGCCGATGGGCGCAGAAGCGCGGACTTCCTCGAATGGCAGGACACCGTGAGGGTGCAAGCAATTTCCGCACAATAACAAGATACTGCAACGAAATCGGAATAAAATATCTTACAGTGTATGCTTTTTCCACTGAAAACTGGAACAGACCCAAGGAAGAAGTGGACGCACTGATGAAGTTGCTTTATGATTATCTTGTGGAATCTCTGCGGGATTTCCGTGAGGAAAATATAAAGACCCGCTTTATCGGTGACAGAAGCATGCTCCACCCGAAGCTCCAGGAGCTCATGGCGGAGGCAGAAGAGCTGTCCAGCGACAAGACAGGCCTTGTGCTCAATCTTGCCATAAATTACGGCGGCAGAGCGGAGATAGTCACTGCCGTTAAAAAACTTGCAGAAGAGGGCGTAAAGCCCGAAGAGATAACAGAACAGCTGCTGGGCGACAGAATGTACACCGCAGGTCAGGCAGACCCCGATCTGATAATCAGACCCAGCGGAGAATACAGAATATCGAACTTTCTGCTGTGGCAGGCGGCGTATTCTGAATTTGTCTTTTTCGATGAGATACTGTGGCCCGATTTTTCAACCGATGATCTTGAACGGGCAATAGATATCTACTCAGGAAGAAAGAGACGATTTGGAGGGGTATAAATGAAGGTGAGAATACTATCGGCGATAGTGGGTATTATCCTGCTCGTCGGTGTACTTGCGATAAGTATGACAGTAGAGGCGAATGTGCTGTGCTTTGCACTGACCGCTGTTGCAATGATCGGAGTTTACGAAGCACTTAACACAGTTGGCTCTCTTAAAAATGCGGTAATATCCATTCCCTGCTTTGCGTATACCGCAGTAGTCGAGCTTACATTTCTTTTAAATGACAGATTGTCTGTCATTATCCTTGCGACCATTGCATATGTGATGGTAATGTTTCTGTGTGCATTGGGCAAATACGAAAAGATCCACATATCCCAGATAGCAATGTCCGTTTTCATGACAATGGTGATAACCTTCGCCGTATACAGTGCTATACATCTGTATTACGGCACAGACGGCAGCAAGGCAGGCAGCTATGGTATAGCCATGATTGTTTTCTGCCTGCTTACCTCATGGCTGACCGATACAGGCGCCTACTTTGCAGGTACCCTTTTCGGCAGACACAAGCTGTCTCCCCGCATAAGTCCCAAAAAGACAATAGAGGGCGCAATAGGCGGCGTTGTGGTATGTGTCTCAGTAACATGGGCAATAGGCTTTATCTGCACGTCCATATTCGGTATCATAGAGGGATACACGGTAAAGAGCGCAAATCTGATTATATTGACTGCGATCTGCAGCATAATATCTATGATAGGCGACCTTTCCTTCTCGGTAGTGAAGAGAACCTACGCAGTAAAGGATTACGGCAACATCATGCCCGGTCACGGCGGCATACTCGATCGTTTTGACAGTTTTATGTTTGTAACACCCTTTGTTTGCGTTCTTGCAAAATATATGCCTGTACTGGTGGCTGCATAATTATGATAAAAGAAAGAGAAAAACTGTCCCTGCTGGGATCAACGGGCTCAATCGGCACGCAGGCACTGCGTGTGGCGGAAAAGCTTTCGATTCCCGTTGTGGCCGTAGCAGCACACAGCAATATAAAACTGCTGGAAGAGCAGATAAGAAAATTCAGGCCCGATGTGGCAGTTGCAGTCAACGAAAAGGCTGCAGCAGAGCTTAAGGTTTCCGTCGCCGACACCGACACAAGGGTGCTCACAGGCATGGACGGACTTATCGAGGCAGCAAGCCTTGAGAGTGCTGACGTAGTGCTCAATTCTGTTGTTGGTATGGTAGGACTTCGCCCCACCCTTGCAGCTATCGAAAGCGGCAAGAAGCTTGCCCTTGCAAACAAGGAGACCTTGGTTGCAGGCGGTGCGCTGGTAATGGACGCAGCGAAGAAAAACGGCATCGATATACTGCCTGTTGACAGCGAGCATTCTGCTATTTTCCAGTGCCTTCAGGGAAAGCCTTCTAACGGGGGACTTAAGAAAATACTGCTCACTGCCTCAGGCGGCCCCTTCTTTGGCAAAAAGAGGGAAGAACTTAAAAACATGACCGCAGCCCAGGCACTTAAGCACCCTAACTGGAGCATGGGCTCAAAAATAACCATCGACTCTGCTACACTCATGAACAAGGGGCTCGAGGTTATCGAGGCTGCATGGCTTTTCGGTGTACCTCTTGAAAAAATCGAGGTCATCATTCACAGGGAGAGCATAATACATTCTGCGGTTGAGTTTGAGGATAACAGTGTTATCGCTCAGCTGGGACTTCCCGATATGACCATTCCCATTCAGTATGCACTGACCTATCCCGAGCGCTATCCGTCTCCTGCAGGAGAGCTTGATTTGTTCAAGCTCAGCAAAATGACCTTCTTTGAGCCTGATATGGAGACCTTCTCCTGCCTTGCAGCCTGCAAGAAGGCCTTCTCTCTCGGCGGCACTGCCTGTGCAGCGGCAAACGGAGCAAACGAAGCGGCGGTCGAGCTTTTCCTGCGTGGCGAAATCGGATTTTTACAGATAGGTGAGCTTGTAGAAGGTGCTCTTTCCCTGTACAGACCGGGGGAATACACCCTTTCTGACATACTCGAAACCGACAGAGCGGCAAAGGAATATGTATACTCAGCCGCCAGAAAATAGGAGATGATGAACTCTTGACTACAGCACTTATTATCATAGGAGCGGTTATTCTGTTCCTGCTGGTCGTGCTTGTGCATGAATTCGGTCACTTTATCACCGCCAAGATGTTCGGTGTCAAAGTCAACGAATTTGCCATAGGCATGGGTCCGAAGCTTTTCAGAAAGCAGGGCAAAGAGACCCTATATACCTTCAGACTTCTCCCCATCGGCGGTTTCTGTGCCATGGAGGGCGAAGATGAGGACAGTGAGGACGACCGTGCCTTCTGCAACAAGAAGCCGTGGCAGAAATTCATCATTGTCGCAGCAGGCGGAATATTCAATATAATCCTCGGACTTATCTTCATGCTTATAGTACAGGGTGTGAACGTCCCCGGACAGAATAATCTCATCGGCACCACCGAGATATGGGGCTTCCCTGAGAATGCCTATTCAGCAGCGGCTGAGTGCGGACTTCAGGCAGGGGACGAGGTCTACGCCGTCAACGGCTACAGAACCTATTGCTCCACCGATATCTCCTACGGCATGGCATTTGCAAACAGCAGCAATATGACCTTTACCGTTATACGTAACGGCGAAAAGGTTGATGTTGATGTAAAAATGAATACAAACCAGCGAGTCAGCGAGATATTCTCAGATTCCGACTACCGCAATGTTTTTGCAAACAGTATGAACGTCAGTGCATCCGATGTGGAGATTGCCGACGGCACACTGCGAAAGAACGAGCTTCCCATACAGGATTTTATCATTGTAGGCGAACAGAAGAATATCGGAAATGTACTGACCAGCACAGGAGCAGAAACAATTTCCATGTGCAGAGTCGTTTATGTCAGTCTCTGGAAGCTTATAACAGGCGATTTCAAGATGACTGATATGTCAGGTCCTGTGGGCATAGTTGACGCTATCGGACAGGTAGCCGAAGGCTCCATGAGCGAGGACGCTTCTGCATGGACAAATTTCGTATCTGTGTTTGTAAGCATACTCAGAGTAATGGCACTTATAACCGTAAATCTGGGTCTCTTCAACCTCCTGCCCGTACCCGCACTTGACGGCGGCAGACTTCTGTTTATATTCATTGAGATGATAAGACGCAAGCCTGTACCTGCGAAATACGAATCTGTAATTCACTTTGTGGGACTCATGCTTCTCTTTGCTCTCATGATTTTCGTAACATTCAATGATATAGTAAGGCTTATTGGCTGTTCAGGATAAGGATTGATTTTAATGACAAGAAAGATCACTGACAGAATAAGTATCGGTAACAGGCAAATCGGCGGCGGTTTGCCTGTACTTATTCAGTCCATGTTAAACACCCCATCGTACGACATAGAGGGCAGTGTACAGCAGGCGCTGGTCCTCGAAAAGGCAGGCTGCGAGATTGTCAGAGCCGCAGTGCCCGACAAGGAGGCCGTAAAGCTCATCGGAGCGCTGAAGGAGGCTCTTACTATCCCTGTTGTCGCCGATATACATTTTGATTACCGCCTTGCCCTTGCCTGCGTTGATGCAGGGGTTGACAAGGTACGCATAAACCCCGGCAACATCGGCGGCGAGGACAGAGTAAAGCAGGTCGTTGACAAGTGCACTGCCCATAATGTCCCCATCAGAATAGGCGTAAACAGCGGCTCTGTTGAAAAGATCATACTGGCAAAGTACGGCTCACCCACAGCGGAAGCCCTCTGTGAAAGCGCCCTTTATCATGTAAGACTTCTCGAAAAATACGATTTTCACAATATAGTCGTGTCTCTTAAGTCCTCCGACGTGCAGACCACGATCGAAGCATACCGCCTGATGAGCGAAAAATGCAATTATCCTCTGCATTTAGGTGTTACCGAGGCAGGCACAACCCGCATGGGAATCATAAAATCCTCTGTCGGCATCGGTGCGCTTCTTTCTGAGGGTATCGGCGACACCATGAGAGTATCCCTCACCGCAGACCCCGTTGAGGAAATCTATGCCGCAAAGGATATACTCTCAGCACTTGGCCTTCGCAAAGAAGGTGTGCAGTTTGTTTCCTGCCCCACCTGCGGCAGAACGAGAATCGACCTTGTAGGACTTGCAAATAAAGTCGAGCAGGCCCTGCGAGACGTTGAAAAGAACATAAAGGTAGCTGTCATGGGCTGTGTTGTAAACGGACCGGGCGAAGCAAAGGAAGCCGATATAGGTCTGGCAGGCGGCGACGGCTGTGCTGTAATATTCAAAAAAGGCGAAGTAATAAAGAAAGTAACTGAAGAGCAGGCATTGTCGGCTCTTCTGGAGGAAATCGAAAAACTGTAGGAAAGAAAATTATGAAACAGACAATAGGTCAGCTATTTAAGGAATGTGTGGAGAACGAATATATCGCGGCAATAGCAGACGTTGAGATAGAATCCATATTGCCGAGAAACAATTTCAGATCCATGACCTTATCGGTAAGGTCAGATAAATTCATAGATTTTGCAGACTTCCACAAGGCGGAGGCTGTGATAAAGGATTACTACTCCCTTGAGGAGATAAATATCAAGCCGAAATTTTCACCCGAATCTTTCTCTGAAGCCGTTCTCGACAGCCTTATCGGAGAGCTTAAAAAGACTGTATCCACAGTCAACGGAGCATTCTACAAATGCTCATGGAGCTATGATGAGGGCAGCAGGGTAGTATCAGCAGTGCTGAAAACCGACAGCCTGATGCTGCTTCAGGCAAAGAAATTCAATGAAAAATTTGAAAATGCGGTGATCGAATACTTCGGCCTGCCCGTAGTGCTGACTCTCGCTTACGACAAAGCATCGGAAATACCGAAGATGGAGCCTGCGGAAAAGATAACACCCCCGTGGGAGAGTGAGCCTGCGGCATCAAAGCCTGCAGCAGTACCTGCGCCGAAGCCTGCGGGGCGTCCCGTGCCTCAGCGAAA
>JAZSNZ010000197.1:0-6283 GCA_045536645.1 Acutalibacteraceae bacterium | reverse complement strand
CGATGACAACATCATCATCTTCGGTATGAGCACTCCCGAGGCAGTTGCCCTCAAGAGAATCTACCAGCCCGGCAGCTACTACAACAATAACGCAATGCTCAGAAACGCCATTGATGCACTTTCCCACGGCTTCGGCGGAGTATCCTTCGGAGATATCTCCAACAACCTGCTCACCAACGACCCCTATATGGTCATGGCTGACTTTGCAGATTACTGCCGTGCTCAGAATGATGCTTCCCGTCTCTACGAGGATCGTACAAAGTGGAATCAGATGAGCCTTATGAATATCGCAAATGCCGGCATATTTGCAGCGGACAGATCTATCCGCGACTATGCAAACGGCATCTGGGGAGCAACTCCGCTCTCAAAGCTCGGCAAGAAGTAATCTTGCCCCCAAAATTCGGTTGCCTTCTGTGTCCTCTCCCCTATCGGGCACAGATCGGTAATATGTGGCTGGCGCAGCAGGTCTTCGGGTCTGCTGCGCTTAATTTTGTTTCATTTTACCCTCTCTAAAATGAATACGATTTCAAAAAATCCCATATTTAAGCCATTTTTCAATATTTTGTCCACATTGCACAAGATACCCACATCGGATAAGTACATAATTACCGTGTACTTTTATTCCAAACTGTGATATACTATAGGTTAGAGAAATGTGTGCTGTTTTCGGACAGCAGCTTAAAATATACAGCGAGGTATCAAAACAAAAGATGAGAAGAACCAAAATAATCTGCACTCTCGGCCCTGCAAGCTCCAGTGAGGAAATGATAGAAAAGCTTCTTCGCGCAGGCATGAATGTCATGCGCCTGAACTTTTCCCACGGTGAGCACAAGGAGCATAAAAAGACCATCGAGCGCTTCCGCAAGGTACGTGACGAGCTTGGCGTTCCTGCCGCAGTGCTGCTTGACACCAAGGGTCCTGAAATAAGACTTAAGAAATTCGAAAACGGCAGTGCAGAGATAGCCACAGGCAGCACCTTTACGCTGACAAGCGAGGATGTTGTGGGCAACAGCGAAACAGCCTCCGTTTCGTGGGCTCCCTTCCCCTCATATCTCCACGAGGGCGACCGCATTCTTATAGATGACGGAAGAATAGTGCTTTCCGTCCGAGAGACCAACAAAAAGCGTGCTGTGTGCGATGTTATAAGCGGCGGCACATTGAAGGACAGAAAGAGTGTCAATGTCCCCAATGTCAGCCTGCCTATGGAATATCTCAGCGACGACGACAGAGAGGACCTGCTCTTCGGTATAAAGCAGGAGGTGGATTTTGTAGCCGCTTCCTTCGTCCGCTGCGCAGACGATGTTCGCGAAATGCGTGCATTCCTCCGCGCCAACGGCGGCAGAAACATCAAGGTCATTTCCAAAATCGAAAACAGCGAGGGTGTTCGCAATTTTGACGAGATACTTGCCCTTTCCGACGGCATAATGGTCGCCCGAGGCGACCTTGGCGTTGAGGTTCCCTTTGAGGAGCTGCCCGGTCTGCAGAAGCGCTTTATTCACAGCTGCTACAGCGCAGGCAAGGTGGTCATCACCGCCACTCAGATGCTCGAATCCATGATAACCAACCCCACTCCCACAAGAGCGGAGATAACCGACGTTGCAAACGCAGTCTTTGACGGCACCAGTGCTGTTATGCTCTCGGGCGAAAGCGCAGTGGGCGCTTATCCCGAGGAGGCTGTGAAGACTCTCGCCCAGATAGCAACCCGGGCAGAGAGCGACGCCTTCAAGATGAAGATGTACAAAACTCTCGCCTTTACAAAGGGCGACAAGAACGATATTACAAACGCAGTGTGCGATGCCGCTTGTATCACAGCCCGTGACCTTTCCGCAGCGGCTATCATTGCAGTAACTCAGCTGGGCGGCACCGCCCGAAACGTCTCGAAATACCGTCCTGAAACTCCCATAATCGCAGCTACTCCCGAAAAGCGCACCTATCACCAGCTTGCGCTCTCATGGGGCGTATTCCCCGTAATGGCAAAGTATCAGCGCACTTCCGATGAGCTTCTCAACCACGCAGCGGAATGCGCAAAGAAAACAGGGTTTGTTTCCGACGGCGACTGCGTTGTCACCGTTGCAGGCATTCCCCTTGCAACTACCGGCAGCACAAATCTCCTGAAAGTACAGATAGTCGGCGAAAAGAACTGAGCACATACACATTAACTCTTCTGCATATGTCAGAGTTAAGGAGTCGATACTATGGGCAAAAGAATAAAATTAGGACTGCTTGTCAGCCATCTTGAGGACATTCACACAAGGGAAATCTGCCGCGGTGCCACCATTGCGGCAAAGGAAATGAATATCGACCTTATTATCATACCGGGTCGCTATCTCGATCCTCCCTCCCATAACCATCTCAACGATGTTCTCTCCAGCAACTATTCAGGTGTTTTTCTGCTTGCACGTGAGCTGGACCTTGACGGCCTCGTTGTGTCCGCAGGCACCATCGGCTGTCATATAAGCGGCGAAAAGCTTGAAAAATTCCTGCAGTGCTTCGATGGCATTCCCATGGTCACAATCGCTGTCAAGACCGCAGGCAGACCCTGCGTAAGCGTCAGCGCAAAGCATGGTGTCCGCGATGCCCTCGAGCATCTTATCAAGGTACATAACGCAAAGAAGATAGCATTCATCTCAGGCCCCAAGGGCAATCCCGATGCAGAGATGCGCCTTGCCATATATAAGGACTCTCTCTCCCGAAACGGTATCCCCTTTGACCCGAGACTTGTTCACTACGGCACCTTTGCCCGTCACCGTCAGCTCTCTCTCGAGCAGTTTATTGACAAGAATGTAAACAACGTCGATGCATTCTTCTTCGCAAACGACGAAATGGCGGCAGCTGCCCTTGACTATGCCGAAAGTCACGGCATCGCCACAGGCCGCGATATGCTGCTTGTGGGATATGACGATATTCCCGCTGCAGCGAGCTTTTCTCCCGCACTGAGCACCGTCAGCGCAAACCCCTCACACCTCGGTTACTACGGCGTAAAGCTCATGCTTGACAATCTGGCTGGAAATTCCTCCCGTGACATTGTGCTTCCCTCAAAGTTCATTGTCCGCGAAAGCTGCGGCTGCGACCACACCGAGTGCTTTGCGCTCGATGAGCGCGACCCCGAAAAGCTGGCAGAGATATTTATGGATGACCTGCTGGATATTTACGCAAACTCCCCCGTGGCAGAGCGCAATATCGCACATTTCAGAAAAATTCTGACAGAATTTTTCACTGTGTTCAGCCGTCCCGGTGCAGAGGGCATTTCAAAGGAACTGATTTCCCAGATATCCGTCTGCCTTACAGAGTCTGACAGGCTCTTCCCCATACCCGCTCCCAGAATGGGCGACCTTTGCACAAAGCTTTTTGCCATGGCAGGAAATCTGACTCCTGACGACGAATCTGCCCATCAGCTTCTGCTTGCAAAGTGCGAAGCAATGCGTATTGTCTCAAAGCGAGCTGCTCACATAGAATACGAGCTCAATAACAGACGGGTCAATATGCAGGTGTTTTCAAACAACATGCTTCAGGACTTCTCAATGTCCCGTTATTCCGATATATATGAGGATGTTTTCGGCGAGCTGTCCGTTGCAAATATCAGCTCCAGCCGTCTTTACATCTATCCCACCCCCTGCGAAAGCAACAGCTTCTGGACATGGAAGTACCCCAACTCCATCCAGCTTTGCGTGGCATTCGGAAAGCGCTTCGGCATACAGCTCGATTCCACAAGGCTTGTGCCTCTGAAATACGTATTTGACGAGATGTGTGAAACCCGCTCTTCCAACGAGACCATCACCGTACTTACCCCCATCGTACACAGCAACACTCACTACGGCTTCCTTATAACAGAAGCTGATTTCAATGAGTTCTACTACATACAGGACGTAACGGTCAAGCTGTCCTCCTCTCTGAGGATAACTTCTCTTATCGGCAAGCTCAACGAGCAGCTTGAGGAGCTCAACCACGCAGCGGACACAATGAGGCTTATTTCCGTCACCGACGACCTTACAAAGCTTTACAACCGCCGAGGATTCTATGAATGTGCAAGCGAGCTGATACACGATTCTGCAAATGTCGGACATAGGGCAGTGATATTCTACGGCGACCTTGATAATCTGAAGATTATAAACGACAAGTTCGGTCACAGCATAGGCGACGATGCTCTGCGGGCTGCAGGCCGATCTCTGAGCATTCCACGCGCCATGCCCACCGTCAGCGCAAGAGTGGGCGGTGACGAATTTGCTATGTTCACCCTGCTTGACGATAACGAAACAGCCGATGATGTTCTCTGCAGCATAAAGGCCTTCCAGTCTGATTATAACGAAAACTCCAAACAGCCTTACAGCCTTGAGATGAGTATCGGCTATTGCGAGTTCCTCTGCACCCCCTCCGTATCCCTTGCAAACCAGCTTACGACGGCGGATAAAAAGCAGTATGAGAACAAGCAATTGAGAAAAAAGGGCCAAAAATAATTATTTGCAACCACAAGATGTTGTGGTAATACTTTAGCTTGCAAAAACCTGTATCCCCTTTTCGGGATACAGGTTTTCTGTATGCTCATTTATTGCAATCTGTCGAACCACGTAATATAAGTCCGTTATAATACTGCCCTTTTTTTCTCTTGTGACGATTTCACCAAATACTCACAATGCTGACTGTATAATGTGCGAAATATTGCACCTTAATACAACATATTGCGATATTGCTCTTGAAATACAAAATATAGTGTGTTACACTATGAGACGTTCCGAGTATCTGCATCGGGCTGTTTTATGCAGAAATGAAACAAATAAAGTGCTGAGGAATTGATACATAATGCTTAAGTTTATCAAGAAGAGAAACGGCGAGACCGTAATTTTCAACACCAACAAGATATTGGAAGCAATCCGCAAGGCCTGCGAAGCCACCGGAGAGACAGACATAACCGTCGGCCAGCTCAAAACACTGACTGAAACCGTCATCAATAAGCTCCCCATCAACGAGACTCCCACCGTTGAAATGGTTCAGGACTGCGTTGAGGAGACCCTTATCGAAGCAGGTCTTACCAGAACCGCAAAGGCATACATTCTTTATCGTGCAGAGCACGCAAAGACCCGTCAGACCGAGGCAGACCTGATGCAGGTTTTCTCCGACCTGACCTTTACCGATGCAGCAGACGCTGACATCAAGCGCGAGAATGCAAATATCGACGCTGATACCTCCATGGGTACCATGCTCAAGTACGGCTCCGAGAGTGCAAAGTACTTCGTCGACCACTACATTCTCCCCAAGGACATTGCCGCTGCACACCGTGACGGTGATATCCACATTCACGACAAGGATTTCTATCTTCTGACCGAGACCTGCTGTCAGATCGACCTTTTAAAGCTTTTCAAGAACGGCTTTTCCACAGGTCACGGCTTCCTTCGTGAGCCTCAGGGCATCGGAAGCTACGCAGCACTTGCCTGCATCGCTGTTCAGGCAAACCAGAACGAAATGCACGGCGGTCAGAGTATCCCCAACTTTGACTTCTCCATGGCACCCGGCGTTGCCATTACCTTTACAAAGGAGTACTGGAAGGCTTTCCGCCGCTTCTTTGAGTACCGCTTCGATGCTGACGCAGCAGAGATCGATACTGTTATCGCAGAGCTGAAGGAAAAGCTCGACATCGTACCTTCTCTGAGCAACAAGGACGAGTTCGGCGCAAAGCTGCTCACTCTCCTTGAGAGCAAGTACGATACCGAAAAGATCGCCAAGACCCATGCTGTGGTCTGGCAGACCGCATGGGAAGAGACTGACCATGCAACCTACCAGGCAATGGAAGGTGTTGTCCACAACCTCAACACCATGCATTCCAGAGCAGGCGCACAGGTTCCCTTCTCCTCCATCAACTACGGCACCGATACCTCTCCCGAGGCACGTATGCTTCTGAGAAACCTTCTCATGGCAACAGATGCAGGTCTCGGCAACGGTGAGACCCC
This sequence comes from Acutalibacteraceae bacterium, assembly GCA_045536645.1. GTDB lineage: Bacteria > Bacillota > Clostridia > Oscillospirales > Acutalibacteraceae > JAISGQ01. The sequence goes on along the minus strand of JAZSNZ010000197.1, from coordinate 341 downwards.
CATCTTCCCTGTTCAGATCTTCAAGGTCAAGGAAGGCATCAACTACAACCCCGGCGATCCCAACTACGACCTGTTCAAGCTGGCCTGCCGCGTCTCCGCAAAGAGACTGTTCCCCAACTTCAGCTTCATCGATGCTCCCTATAACCTGCAGTACTACAAGGAAGGCGACCCCAACACCGAAGTAGCTTACATGGGCTGCAGAACCCGCGTCATCGGCAACGCCTACGACCCCACCAAGCAGGTCACCGGCGGCAGAGGCAACCTGAGCTTCACCTCCATCAACCTGCCCCGCCTGGCCATCAAAGTCGGATCGTAGCCATGTCGTTCTGTGAGCCAAGGAG
>JAZSNZ010000388.1:0-5998 GCA_045536645.1 Acutalibacteraceae bacterium | reverse complement strand
GTGATAACGTAAAGGTTTCTGTTGGAAGTCTTGCAGATTGTAGCTGCAAGATTTGTTTTGCCGAGAAGCAGGTCTGCAAGACCAAAAGTGGACTCGATCTTCATAAGGGGACTGATACCGGGACGTCTCATGTCTGGTTCGATAAGCAGTACCATCGCATCAGTTTCGGCAAGTGCTGTTGCAAGTCCTATTGCCACCGATGTACGACCGTCACGGGGCTGAGCACTGCACACTGCAACAGATCTGACTTTCTTATCAGAGTATTTGACCGCAGAACGCAGTGTCTGATATGCATTGCCTATCTTCTGCCCCATCTTTTCTCCGCTTCCCACTCTGGATGTGGAGGGTATTGCAGCAATGGTGGGTATATCGATTATCTTGTAAAGCTTGTTATGTCCTCTCATTGTTCTGTCGGTAATGAAGAGAACCGCATTGACAAGCAGGAACAGACCGAGAGCGATTAGTGCGGCATAAAAACCATGCAGGAACGCAGGAGCAACACGGGAAGTCTCCTCATATGTACGACCGGATTCAGATGTTGTTATCTCAAAATCATAGCCGTTCTTTGAGTACTCTGCGTTTATCTCCTCAATACAGGTCTCGAGGAATGTGACCATGAACACATCGGCTTCACGCCAGGTACCCTCATATGCTACTGTGACCATGATACTGGAATTACCTGTTTCCTCGGCAGTGACTCTGCTTTTGAAATCCTCGGGATTATATGTAGTAATAAGATTTGCTTTTGTAAGAGCCTTTGCTATGGTATCGGAATTATCGATTGAATTGATTGCATCATCTACCAGCAGATTTGCAAGCTCAAGAGTATCTCTGGCTGCGGTGATGCTTTCTGATGTGATGGTCGGAGAGACCTTGAGCTGTGCCTTGACAATGGATTCTTCGGGTGTAACAATCACCGTGTAGATAAACACAACGAAAAATGCACCCAGCACAACACCCAGCAGCCACATTACTCTTCTTGAACACAGCTGCATGAATTCTGAAAAAGCGGAACCTCTGTTCACATATATCACGTCCTTGAACATCTTCTGTATATTGAATACAGCACTATTGATTAATTATAAATGTGCATCCTCTTTAAGTCAACAAGGATAATATTAACATTTTACTCAATTGGGTTCAGATTGCGTCATAACGCCTGCTTCGGCAAGTACAATTTTGGAATAACCCTTATCGGAAGGAATCTTATACACAGGAGAATCTGCAATATCCGATTGGGAAATGTATTCTGTAATCAGGGCAAGATCGCTGTCTGTGAACATCTCAAACCTTTCCTTGTCATAGGAAAAACCCGATGCTCCCTCTCCGGCGCCCGCCCATTCCATTATTCCGCCGTTGAATGAGCCGCTGTATGCATCTTCCAGAATACCTTCCATGACCTTTTTGTAGTCACCGTAAACCGATGCCGCAATACGTTCATCATCACCCGTTCTGTCTGCTCCGAAGGTCATGACAGCATATAAGTCGGAATTTGATATATTACTGCATACTTCCCTGTATGTACCGTCCGAGCAGAAGATAACCGAACAGCCGTTTTCAAACCATGACTGAGAGCGTTCTTCAGCCATGTCTGTTCCGGAAACATTATAATATATCTTTACAGGCTTCCCGGATACACCTGTTTCCACCGCCGCCTGCTGAGCACCATGAACAAAGCCCATAAGATAATTATAAGTCTCTGCAGTTTCTTCGCCCTGCACTCCGATTATCTTATTTCCTTCCTTTACCGCACTGTAGCCTGCGTAGGCTCCGCTTTTTGCCTGAGAAACATTTGTGCAATGAATATTGGGTCTGACATTAAAATCATTTCCGAAATCAACGCAGATAAATTTTATATGTGCGAATTTTCCTGCATAGTTATATACTGCGTATTCATCATCAACTCCGAATACAACCACTGTCTCAGCGCCATCTGCCAGCGCTTTTTCAAGCTGACCTGCACAGCTGCCCGCATAGGTTTTGCACAAAAGACCCTTTGACTGCGCAAATGAGACAACACCTGCATTGCAGTTTGCCGCTGCACTGCCTGTGTCATTTATATCCATCGACGTAATAAAAGCAATATCAATTTTTTCTTTTGAACAGCCACTCATTGCAAACAGTGTGCTTACGCACAGCACCAATGCAATGAGCAAAGAAAAATATCTTTTCATCAGTTTTCCTCCGTGTTTATGCTGGCAGGACCGAAGCTGTCGGGAAAAAGTGCAGAAAGCATGATCTTTTCACTCTTTCCGTCATCTGTCGCATATATCACTGCCATGTCCTCTCCGCAGAACTCGCGCAGTACCTGTCGGCACACACCGCATGGAGGTGTAAAGCATTCCGCCTTTCCATCCTTTCCACCAACCACAGCAATGGCATCAAAGCTTTTTTCACCCTCACTCACTGCCTTGAAAACCGCTACTCTCTCTGCGCAGCAGGTGGGCGAAAATGCTGCGTTCTCTATGTTGCAGCCCTTGAACACCTTTCCGCTTTCTGTAAGCAGCGCTGCACCTACATTAAAACCGGAATAAGGTGCGTAGGAGTTTCTCTGAGCCTCCAGAGCGCTTCTGATAAGCTTTCCTGACGGCATGCTCATAAGCACTCTCTCCGAAAAGCTCTCTGTATCTGACGGTGATGGCACGCCCAGCATACCCGAAACGGTGCTTGCTATAATATCAAAGCCTGTAAATGTGCGGAGATTAATGGGTTTTACTCTATCTCCGTACACGAGCATGGGAATATATTCTCTTGAGTGATCTGTACTCTCTGTTGCAGGGTCACAGCCGTGATCTGCTGTGATAATCAGCACATCGTCCTGCTTCAGCTGTTTTATAAAGCCTTCGAGCCAATTGTCAAACTCCGCTACAGCCTGAGCATAACCGTCAATATCATTTCTGTGTCCGTATGCCATATCGAAATCAACAAAATTTACAAAGCAAAGTCCCGAAAAGTTCCGCCTTGCTATCTGCGAAGTTCTCTTCATGCCGTCCCTGTTGTTCTTTGTAGGATAGCTCTCTGTTACACCCTTGCCTGCAAAAATATCGTTTATCTTTCCGACCGTGATAACATCTTTGCCGTTTGATGACAAAATATCAAGAAGTGTATCCTTATGGGGAACAACGCTGAAATCATGTCTCTTCGATGTTCTTTCATATTTTCCCGATGTGCCTATAAATGGTCTTGCTATAACACGACCCACTGCATATTTTCCCGTAAGCAGGCCTCTTGCCGTCTCACAGTATCTATAAAGCTCATCAACGGGTATTATTTCTTCATGTGCCGCAATCTGAAAAACACTGTCGGCGGAAGTATAGACAATAAGGTCACCTGTCTTCATGTGCTCGTCGCCATAATCATTGATGACCTGTGTGCCCGAATAAGGCTTATTGCAGAGAACACCTCTGCCTGTTGCCTTCGAGAATGCATCGATTATCTCATCAGGGAAGCCGTCAGGAAAAACAGGAAAAGGAGTTTCCGATACAAGCCCCGCAATCTCCCAATGCCCTGTTGTCGTGTCCTTTCCCATGGACTTTTCCGAAAGTCTTGCATATGCACCCTGCGGCTTCTCACATGTCTTACCGCATGTTACACCGTCAATATTGAACAGGCCAAGTCTTCGGAGTGTATCAGCCTTGAATCTGTTCGATGCAGCTATGGAGCGCAGTGTGTTGCTGCCCTCATCGCCATACTGCGAGGCATCGGGCAGTTCACCTATTCCAAGGCTGTCGAGAACTATCAAAAACACTCTTTTTATCATTGTGTGCTCCTCCGTTTTCTGCCTGTTTAAATATCTTTCTTAATTCAAAATTATATAGTATGTTCTTTTTATTGTCAAATATCCATTCTATTCAATATCCGCATAGTCAAATATCTGACCGATTATCCCTGAGTCATCTCCGTTTACATTTGTGTAGGAGTCGGGAATTTTTCCTATTATTACCGTCTCGGAAATAAGATATTCACCTGTTACCGTTGTGTAGGTCGTAAAGCTGGGGGTTATAACCGCAATATTGGCAGATACCCTGCAGGAGATACGGTGCTTTGTCTGGTTTATCCCAACGGAAATAAAGGAGCTTTCAAGTGATGTGGTCATTTCTCCATAAAGCTTTAATCTTATGTTTATCTTCGGTCCTCTGTCATAAAGTGCTCCTACATCGAGCAGTGTACCTATGGGAACGGTAAATTCGGCGGTATCATTTCTTTGCAGCCTGCAAAGCACAGCCCTTCCTATCTCGCTTTTGAACCTGTTTACCATATCGCTCTTTGCAGAAACCGACTGCACTGCCCCTTCCCTGTCACTGACTATCTCAACAAAGCTGCTGTAATCATATTCACTGCTTTGCAGAACGTCCAGTACTGCATCATTGATTGCCTGCGAGGCTGTGTTCTTTGAAAGTGTTATCACTGTATCCTGTATCATGAGCTTTATTATCAGATTAACAATAAAAAACACCGCTGCCACAGCAAGGATCGATGCGGCGATCCTTATCCTGAGATATCCTTTCTCCTTCTTCGGTCTGCTGTAGTACAAAGTATTTCCCTCCCTGCCCGTTGTACTACATTATATTTATAATTTTATTGCTGTGTGAATATATTTTTCTTGATTTTATATTCAAAATGTATTAAAATAAACCAAAAACCATTCGGAGTTGATTATTCAATGAAAAAATTCAAGTGGGGCATTTTAGGCACCGGAAACATCAGCACAAGCTTCTGCCAGGCGCTTTCGGTACTCGACAATGCTGAAATATATGCTGTCTGCTCACGCACTGAGGAAAGCGCCGGGGCATTCGCAGAAAAATTCGGCGCACCCTTGACCTTTACCGATGTGACAGAGATGGCAAAAAGCGATGTTGACATCATCTACATCGGCATTCCTCACAGCAAACATGCTCAGGCTGCTTTTGATATCATAAGTGAAGGCAAGAGTGTCCTCTGCGAAAAGGCCTTTACCCTGAATCTTAAGCATACCAACAAAATAATCTCGCTGGCAAAAGAAAAAAATGTTTTCCTCATGGAAGGGCTCTGGACCCGTTTTCTGCCTGCAATTAAAAAGGCCAAGGAATGGATCGACAGCGGACTTATAGGCGAAATCGGAGAAATACAGTCTTCCTTTTCCTTCCCCCAGCGTGACACCTCTCCCGAAGGGCGTCTGCTCAATCCAAGGCTCGGCGGCGGCGCACTGCTCGACATAGGTGTTTATCCCATATTCATCTCTCAGTGGCTCTTCGGCGGTCAGCCCGAAAGAATAGAGACCTCTGTCGAATTTACATCTACAGGGGTTGATAACGACAGCACCACAGTTCTTTATTACGAGAACGGAAGGAAAGCATATATCTCCACTAACTTCGTATATGATTCATGCCACGCAACTATCATCGGCAGCAAGGGCAGCATTTATATTCCCAATTTCTGCTTTGCCTCCAATGCATACTGCTTTGTAAACGACACTCTCGCAGAAAGCTTCTCAGAGCCTCTTGAAAATGGACTTAAATATGAGGCCGCCCATGTTATGGAGTGCCTTGAGCAGGGTCTTACAGAGTCTCCCCTCTATCCTCTGCAGATGACCATCGACGAAATGACCACCTGTGATAAGATACGCGCTCAGTGGGGTCTTGTCTATCCCGATGACAATGCCTTTATCGGCCATAAGACACAATCTGCACCCACCGAAAAGGTCGCCATGCCCACCACTGCCGACTGGTGGAGATGCTCCGCATTTTATCACATTTACCCCCTTGGCTTCTGTGATGCGCTTACAGGAAACGATTTTACAAGCGAGCCTGTACGAAAGCTCTCTGACATAACCGACACCGCAGCAGAAATCGCTGAAAAGGGCTGCAATGCTCTTTATCTCGGTCCTGTATTTGAATCCACATATCACGGATACGATACTGCTGATTACACAACAGTGGACAGACGTCTCGGTGAAAATTCTGACCTTACTGCTCTTGTGTCAGCCATGCACCAGAACGGCATCAGAGTCATTCTCGAC
>JAZSNZ010000061.1:0-2045 GCA_045536645.1 Acutalibacteraceae bacterium | reverse complement strand
TCTGCCCTGTGCTCCTTCGGCGTGAATGGCTGCGATGGTCACATATGGGTGTCCTGCCAGCAGCCGCACAAGCTGCGCGCCCTGTTTTGTCTCAGCACCGATTATTCCGATTCTGAATTTATCCATATTTCATCGTCCTTTCGGGTGTAATAGGTTATATGAAATATAAAGAAAAATGCTGTAATCTTATGAAGTGTAAGTTGTAGTTTTAATGAAAACACATGAAATATAGTGAATATAGCTTCTGTGCCCCTCGTCAGAGGGGCACAGTTTTTATATCATGGCTCTGATGCGTCTGACCTCAGACTGTACGTTCTCAGGGGCAGGGCCGCCTGCGCTCTTTCTGTCAGATACGCACTTATCGAGGTTGATAGCGTCGTATACTTCCTCTGTGAAAGTCTCGCACACTGCCTTGTATTCGGAGATCGGCAGTGTTTCGAGGGTCTGACCCAGCTCGATGCAGCGGGCTACGAGAGTTCCTGTTGCCTTGTAGGCATCGCGGAAGGGAAGTCCCTGCTTGACCAGCCAGTCAGCGCAGTCGGTTGCGTTTATAAAACCACGGGCTGCGGCGTTTCTCATGTTGTTTTCCAGTACAGTCATGGTCTCCAGCATGGGAGTAAAGGCGGTAAGGCACATGGAAACAGTGTCGCAGGCATCAAAGATTGCTTCCTTGTCTTCCTGCATATCCTTGTTGTATGCAAGGGGAATGCCCTTCATAACGGTCAGAAGGGTCATAAGGTCGCCGAACACTCTGCCCGATTTACCTCTGACAAGCTCTGCAATATCGGGGTTCTTCTTCTGGGGCATGATGGAAGAGCCTGTTGAAAATGCATCGGACAGCTCAACAAACTTAAATTCCCAGGAACACCAGAGGATTATCTCCTCTGCAAAACGGGAAAGATGTACCATTATGATGGAGAGGCAGGAAGCGAGCTCTAAGCAGAAATCACGGTCGGAAACTCCGTCGAGGGAGTTTCTTGAAAACTCAAACATGCCGAGAGCAAGAGCGGTCTGCATACGGTCGGTGGGGTATGTAGTGCCTGCCAGAGCACAGGAGCCGAGGGGAGAAACGCTCATTCGTCTTTTGCAGTCGTCAAGTCTGCCGATGTCACGAAGGAGCATGTCGGCGTAAGCAAGCAGATGATGACCGAAGGTTATCGGCTGTGCGCGCTGAAGATGGGTATAGCCCGGCATGACAGTTGCGGCGTGAGCCTCTGCCTTGTCGCAGAGTACCTTTATAAGTCCTGCAACCTGCTCTTTTAAGATGTCGCACTGCTTGATAAGATGCAGGCGGATATCGAGAGCAACCTGATCATTTCGGCTGCGAGCGGTGTGCAGGCGCTTGCCTGTGTCGCCAAGGCGGGCAGTCAGCTCACCTTCTATAAATGTATGAATGTCCTCGGCGGACATATCAATTTCGAGCTTTCCGCTTTCCAAGTCTGCGTAAATGCCCTTGAGACCTGCGATTATTGCATCTGCCTCGGAGCGGTCGATAATACCGCAGTTGCCAAGCATATCCGCATGAGCCATACTGCCCTCGATGTCCTCTCGCCACATACGGCTGTCGAAGGATATGCTTGAGTTAAAATCGTTGGTTATTTCGGAAACGCTTTCGGAAAAGCGTCCCTGCCAGAGCTGTTTCATATTCTATCGTCCTTTCAGAGACAAAAATTTCAACGTAGGGGCGGATGCCTACATCCGCCCGATGAGGCTTTTGCCGTTCTTTCAAATGCAGGCTTTCCGCCTGCATTTATTTGTTATGAACAGTTAAGGGCGTTGCCCTTAAAACCCACCAAAGGCGTTGCCTTTGGAATCCACCGCCTTTTGAAAGAAGGCGCTGCATTGATAAATCAATGCGGCGAAAATTTTATTTCTTTTTCCCCAATATCCCCAGCATACCGCAGCCGACAGCAACGGCACCATAGCCGAGCACCTCCAGAAGCACACGCCAGAAGCCGTTGAGCTCAGGGGGGAACAGCACTCTTGAATAGAGTGCAAAGTCGGTTAGGAAGACAAACCAAATGATCAACTCATAGGCTCACAGA
>JAZSNZ010000329.1:0-5204 GCA_045536645.1 Acutalibacteraceae bacterium | reverse complement strand
GCCCTGATGGATATGGTTGTCCAGCATGGCGGCCAACAGGTTATTCGCCGCGCCAATGGCGTGGAAGTCACCCGTGAAATGCAGGTTAATGTCCTCCATGGGAACAACCTGCGCATAGCCGCCGCCTGCTGCGCCGCCCTTGACGCCGAAAACAGGGCCGAGAGACGGCTCACGAAGAGCGATCACTGCCTTCTTTCCGATATGCGCCATTGCCTGACCGAGACCGATGGTCGTTGTGGTCTTTCCCTCACCTGCAGGTGTGGGATTTATGGCAGTGACAAGAATCAGCTTTCCGTCCCTGCCCTTTGAAAGGCGAGCTATCGCCTCTTCTGTTATCTTTGCTTTGTAGGGGCCGTAATATTCAAGATCGTCCTCGGTAATTCCGAGCACCTCTGCCACTTTATTGATTTTTTTGATCTCAGCACTCTGAGCAATCTCAATATCTGTCAACATACAGTCTCCTCCAAAATCAAGCTGTTGAAAAATTATAACACATTATTCATAATGTTTAAAGTATTTTGCTTGAATTAACTCGAACTTAAATATATAATATTCTACATGATATTTCAATAAAATTTAGGCAAGATATCTTTTCATTATAATGTAAACAGGGTGACACCGTGCAAAAACTGATTTTATTCGGAAAAAAAGCAGGCTATGCACTGCTCAAATACATAAGAACAACCTATGTTGCCCTTTGGGCAACAGTTCTGACCGCTTCTGTTTTCAGCTGTATGCTGGTTTACAGTGCGACTCATACTCTCGGCTACCGAAGAGTTGTCGTTCAGATGGCGGCGTGTCTTATAGGCTATGTAGGTGCTGTTATTATATCCACAATGGACTATGAACGTCTCGGTGAACTGTGGTACCTGATTGCAGGTGTATGTATATCGCTGATACTTGCGACCTTCGTATTCGGTGTTCAGGGCACGGAGCTTGCGGACGACCGTGCGTGGCTTCGTATATTCGGCGTCAGCTTCCAGCCCTCTGAGCTTATGAAAATCGGCTTTATCATCACATTTTCCTATCATCTTTCCCTTACTATAAAAGCAGGTCACATAAACTCCATTCCCCACCTGCTCCTTGTTGTCGGTCATGGAATGATCCCCATCGGACTTGTTCTTGCACAGGGCGATACCGGTAACGCTATGATATTCATGTTCATCTTTGCAGTCATGATTTTCTGCAGCGGTATCGACTGGAAATATATCGCACTGGTCGTTATTGCTGCGCTTATCTCACTGCCCTTTATCTGGCAGAATCTTCCCTCCTTCCAGAAGGAAAGAATCCGTGCTGTTTACTTTCCCAAGGAAGGCGATGAGCTGGATGCTCTGTATCAGCAGACCATCGGACGAATGGCACTGGGCTCAGGCGGCATCACAGGCCAGGGCTGGATGAGCGGTGCACTTACTCAGTCGGGTATCATCCCTGAGGACTACACCGACTTTATCTTCGCCGTTGCAGGCGAAGAATTCGGACTTATAGGCTGTCTTATCATTCTCATAGTTGAGATTTCCATCATCGTGCTTTCTCTTCGTGCGGCATTCTCCGCACGTGACAATATGGGAAAATTCATGTGCCTCGGTTTCTTTACCATCATTTCCGTTCAGACCATATTCAATATCGGAATGTGCCTTGTGGTGCTGCCCGTTATCGGTATCACACTGCCCTTCTTCAGCGCAGGCGGTTCCTCCAGTATGTGTCTTTACTTCGGTTTCGGACTGATTCTCAGCGTCTATATGAGGCGCAATGAAGCAAATCTCAGAATATGATTTTCAAGGACGGTATGGAAAACATACCGTCCTTAAAAAATGTTATTAAATTTTGGCTGCTGGCTTTCCCCGAGATGTTCCATGATAAGCTCTATTTCCCTGCAGTCCATTCTGAACATGTGCTCCGATTCTGTATTTGTTTCATTGAGTCTTTCAATCAGAACTGTCACCTTCTCAAGCTCCTCGTGCTCAATATAGAAGGCTGCAATATCGCTGTATTCTTCCCATATTCCCTTCAGCTCTTCGATTTCCTCTGCACAATCTTCTCCCTTGCCGTATATTTCCTTCGTTCTGTTCGTTATATCCATTGAAAATCTGTCAGCAAACAGGGTGCACGCAGAGCATATCACTGCAATTATCCCTGCAATCACCGCCGCACACACAACACGTCCCGTCATATCTTTTTCCTCACAATTCTGTATTTTTTACTGTCTGATGCAACCATGATGTAAATATCCTTTATCTCTGTTTTTTCCTTTTCAAGTGTTCTTTTAATATCATCCTCACTCCATGAAACTATTTTCATGGAGTTTTTTTCAAGCTTTCCGTCGTCTATCACAAGCGCGTATAAGGGCGATGTGTCTTCGTTTTCCTCAGGCTGTACCTTCTCCAGAACACTGAGCACTCCGTCGGTTTCAATCAATGCGTATTCGACGTCATTTACATCAAAAATGCCGTTTTTGCGAAGCTCTTCGAATAGATCTTCATTTGAAAACCTTATCTTTCTCATCGCCTCCTGGTCAATTTCACCATTTGCAATCACGACCACGGGTTTTCCGCAGATAACATGGCGGATGCCGTTACTTTTGAGCATGAGGAAAGACAGGCACAGCTCCAGAAAAACAAGGGTCAGTATGGGAAGAACACCTGTCAGCAGCGGTGTGCCGATGTCCTGCATGGGAATCGTGGCAACATTCGATATAATCAATGTTACAACCAATTCTGATGCCTGCATCTCCCCCATCTGCCTTTTGCCCATAACTCTGACCGAAAAAACAACAAGAGCAAATAACAGCGCTGTCCTTATTACAACCACTATCATTCAAATCATTCCCTGCACACTTTTTCTTTTTAGTATATACAACAAAAAAGAAAAAGTGCCCTTGACAGGGCACTTGTAAATATTTACATTTTCTTTTTCTTCCACGGTGTCCCGTCGTCAAGAAGACCGTTCATGTATTCCACCGAATCACGAAGCTCTGTTATCTTGTCAAAATCACGGCGGTATACCTCAATGACCCATGTGGGGTGATTATGGTACTTATCGAGAATGTTCTTCATTCTGAAGTAGTCCATATTTCCCTTGCCGGGAAGCATGCAGTCACGCATTGCGCTGTTGTCGTTGCAGTGAACGTGAACAATGCTGTCGCCTATTTTGTCCATAAAGTCGTAAGGGTCATATCCGCTTCGGATCGACTGCTTTATATCAAAAACAAACTTGCCGTATTTTCCCAGCTGACGCTTCATTTTAAGAAGAAAATCGGGATTCTGGCTTCTGTGAAGATTGACGTTCTCCTGTGCAACTGTAACGCCCATGGATTCACCGCACTGGGCTATCTTAAGAAAACGTTCGATATATTTTCCGTCCGCTACATTGCCGGGCAGTCTGTCACCATGAAGGACGACAACAGACGCATCCATCTTGTTTGCGGCATAGAAATACTGCTTATATGTATCGAGCATGTCCGTAAAACGGCGCTCGTAGTCTGAGAAAAACATGAATGGCTCCATGGGAGATGAGTACGGATGAATGGAATAAACCGTTCCGCCGTTTCTCTTTATAAACTTTGCAATATCCTTTACATATGAACGCTCAAGCTCGGAGGAAGTATTGAAGAACACTTCAAACTCGCTGATGCCCATATCAAGCAATGTAGCAATTGAACGTTCTGTCAGCATTGGATATAAACAAGCTGTAGATACTCCAACCTTCATTGTATCACCCTTCCCGGCAACAATTACCTTTGCACGCAGTGCAATGTTATGATATCATAATGACGGTGAAAACATTATGAAAATATTAAACAACATATATACTCAGTTCAAGTCGCTGTCGTGGCTTGCAGTACGTATCATGCAGGCAACGCTCTGCATTTTCTGCGTGACACTGCTCGGCGCGGTTTTTGTCCTTGCATTTCCGCATATCGCAGGGGGACCTGTAAACACGGTATGCCTTGTAAACGATATATTAGATACCTGCACACGCCTGCTGACCCTTGGTATGACAACAGCCTTTGCTTCTGACATAGTTATCCGTATGTGATTATACTATTTCAGAAACAGAATTTCAAGTATTATAATGAAGTTATTATACTTGAAATCACATAATAATTTAAAAAGCATAAATGCGGCACCTTCTGAAGAAAGGTGCCGCATTTGTTTTTTATTACTCTTTTCTGCTCTTTACAAAGTTTATTATTGCGATAACCACACCGATTACAGCGTATATACCTGCAACAGTGTACAGGAACGGTGCGATAAGACCGATTACCCAGATACCCTCAATTACTGATGCAAGCCATGCAAAGAGTGCTACGATGCCTGCATAGATAATAAAGGCTATCACAAGGCCTACTACGTTGGTTGCCATTGAACTTACGGGAAAAAGCTTTTTCATTTGTTTTCCTCTTTTCGATTCAGCATTTTTTTTATTTTAAATCCTGCGTACCGGGAAAGTCAATATATTTATGCGAAAAAGAAAATATTTTATAAATCTCGTAATTCACGGAAACTTCGTGTTCTTTTGCGAATATACTGAAAATATACGGTTTGGAGGTGCTTTATGGATTTTATTCAGCTTTTGACACAGGCTTTCGGCAGTATAATTTATCTGCTGCTTGGTTTATCGGGAAACGGCTCTTTCCCCCGACGTCTGAGCACTGCAGAAGAAAACAGATATATAGTCCTTATGCAGCAGGGAGACAGCAATGCCCGTATAAAGCTCATCGAACACAATCTTCGCCTTGTTGCATATATAAACAGAAAATACTATTCCGTGACAAACGACATTGATGACCTTATTTCCATTGGAACAATAGGTCTTATAAAGGCTGTTGATACCTTCTCCCCCGATAAAGGTATCCGTCTGTCCTCCTATGCGTCACGATGCATAGAAAACGAAGTGCTCATGTATCTGCGTTCGACAAAAAAATGTTCAGCGAACATTTCAATCAGTGAACCGATAGAAACAGACCGTCAGGGCAATGCAATAACGCTCATTGATGTTATCGCAGATGATACCGTTGTCGCAGATATGCTGGAGCTGAAAATACAGAGTGAGCAGCTGAGAAAATGCATACATATGCTCACAGACAACAGGAGCCGTGAGATAATCACAATGCGGTACGGTCTTGACGGAAACGAGCCTCTTACCCAGAAGGAAATTGCCGATAAATACAACATTTCACGTTCCTATGTTTCAAGGCTTGAAAA
>JAZSNZ010000028.1:0-1598 GCA_045536645.1 Acutalibacteraceae bacterium | reverse complement strand
GCTTTTAGAGCCGTCGTTTTTTATCATTGCACCTGTACCCTTCCAGATGCCCTTTATAAGTTCATCGGGATCGTAGCCGTGAGGTGCCATTTTCGCTGCCAATGTACCAAAATAAGCCTTTACGAACTCATCCTGATCCATGGGCAGAAGTGTACCGTCGAGATCGAACAAAACCCATCTGATCGCCATTTCAATGTCTCCTTCAGGCCCTGTAGATAATGCCCATTGCATTTGCTCCTGCGTTTATTGCTATGACACTGCCGATATCATATATAAATGGAGTTGCGTCTGTGATTCTTTCAGCAACAGTGGAGTAAAGAAGCTGATTTGCCTCCTTGTTTTCGCCCAGTGCCAGCGCAAAGGGTGTTCCCTCCCTGCGGTTTTCCAGACAGGTTGTAACAATCACATTTATAGCAGCATTTTCGCCGCGGACCTTTGTTGTAATTTTTGATTCGCCATCCTCAAATGCAATGATAGGCTTCAGGCCTATTGCATCACCGAGAAACGCAGCTGCAGCAGAAACTCGACCGGACTTCTTTACGCATCTCAGGTCAAGAGGTACAAATACAACTCTGACGTTGTTTATCCAATCTTTGAGAAAGCTGACAATCTCGTCTGCCGAAGCACCGCACACATTCATCTTTGCTGCCTCAACAACACCGAGGCCGTAGCCCATGCTGTATGTGACAGAATCGAGAATACGAATATTCATGCGTCCCTTTGCTTCGGGAACCTCCTGAAAAAACATATCTCTTGCCAGCAGTGCGTTGTTGTATGTTGCAGAGCCCTTCGAGTTTACGCAGGTGTGAATGATATCGGTGTATCCGTCCTTCCATGCCTGTTCAAAGTATTCTGTATAGTTAAAAATGGGTATTGCAGCCGATGTGGGAAGAACTGAGGATGTATTGATTATATGATACATCTCCCGGGGGGTAATGTCAACGCCGTCCTGACACTCCACACCGTTGATGATAACGGGCATGGGGAGAACTTTAATATTCAGCTCTTCCTGAACATTTTTGGGGATATCTGAGGTGGAATCTGTGGAAATTCTGATAATCTGAGCCATATTGTCATTTCTCCTTTGACATTTATTCCGTTCCGAATTGCAATAGATACATAAATCTCTTTATGAGACTATCGTATCACGAATTATAAATTTTGATTATCCACTTGTCAAGAGTGAACAAGATAGTTTACAATATTGTAAGATATAAGAAAGGGGCGTGACTCGGTGAGCCGCACTTCCAAAACCACCGAATTGCTTAAGGAATTCATGGCAGACGCACTGATTACTCAGATGCGTTCAAAGTCTTTCGAAAAAATAACCGTTCAGGATATCACTGATACTGCAGGTGTCGGCCGTGCAACATGGTTCAGACACTTTACGACTAAAAATGAAGCTCTTACCTATAAGCTGATGAGGCTGTGGGGTCGCTGGGCATCAGACCACAATCTTTCAGCAATAAGCCGATACAGTATCGAGCACGCAGAGACTTTCTTTTATTTTTGCTACGACATACGGGAAATTATGCGTCTGATTTTTTCTGCTGACCTTCAATCTGTAATTTACGAGGCTTTTTATCAGATTATGAAGC
>JAZSNZ010000026.1:0-4211 GCA_045536645.1 Acutalibacteraceae bacterium | reverse complement strand
CATGGCTACGATCCGACTTGATATATGCTTATCATGTGGGACCACGGCGGCGGCTCGGTCAGCGGCTACGGCTATGATCAGCACTATCAGAACGATTCCATGACCCTTGATGAGATAGACCAGGCACTCAGTGCAGCAGGTGTAAAGTTTGACTTTATCGGCTTTGATGCTTGCCTCATGGCAACTCTGGAAACTGCAATAGTTGCAGAGCGTTATGCTGACTATCTCATCGCATCAGAGGAAACAGAACCCGGTGTAGGCTGGTACTATACTGATTGGATCAATGCACTTTCCGCCAACGGCTCTATAACTACGGTTGAGCTTGGCAAGGAGATAATCGACAGCTTTGTTGAGACCTGTGCAAAGCAGACTCCCGGCAGCAAAACCACCCTTTCCATCATCGATCTTGCAGAGCTTTCCGGTACTGTTCCCGAAGCATTCAATGACTTTGCAGAATCTACATCAGAGCTTATAGACAACAACGACTATAAGAAGATATCCAACGCCAGAAGCGCAACAAGAGAATTTTCCTCAAACATTGATCAGGTTGACGTTATTGACCTTGCAAACCGTATTGGTACTGTGGAGGCAAAGGAATTTGCAAATGCTCTTAAGAACTGCGTAAAGTATAACCGCACCTCAAGCAACATAAAGAACGCATACGGTGTATCTATTTACTTCCCATACGGCAAGAGCAGTATGATGTCAAGTGCTCTCAGAACATATGACAAGATAGGTCTTGACGACAGCTATGGCGAATGCATCAAGGAGTTTGCAAGTGTCACCGCAGGCGGTCAGATTGCAAACGGCGGCAGCGGTGACCTTATGGATTCTCTCTTTGGCGGTTTCCTCGGCAGTTCCTCCGGTTCTTCCTCCGGTTCGTCATCCTCTGCAGGCTCACTGCTTGACGTTATCGACCTGCTGGGCGGAGATACAGGCTCATCAGGAAGCAACAGTGATATGCTCAGCACCATGTTCGATCTGTTCTTAAAGAACAAGAAGTCCAAGCAACTCACAGGTATTGATGTAGGTCAGGACGAGGAATGGTTCGATAAGAAGCAGATAAAGAAGTACAAGGAATACATTGCAGATAACTATCTCGATCCCGATCATGTTGTTATCACACAGAATGATGAAGGCAAGAGCGTTGTAAGCCTTACAGATGCTGAGTGGGATCTTGTACAGTACATCGAGCTTAATGTGTTCTATGATGATGGTGAAGGCTATATCGATCTCGGCATGGACAGTATCTTTACAAGAGATGAGAAGAGCGGAAATCTCTTTATTGACTACGATGGTCAGTGGGTGACCCTCAACGGACAGGTTGTAAGTTACTATATGCTTTCTGAGCAGTGGAGCGATGACGGTGAGAATTATGTAATCACAGGCTATGTTCCAGCCATGCTCAACGGTGAGAGTGTACAGATAATCATCGTGTTCGACAGCAGAGAGGAAAATGGTATAGTTGAAGGCTACAGACCATTGTATGATGATCCTGCAGCACCTGTTGCAAAAACAGTAACAGAGTTTGCAACAGGCGACAGAATAGAGCTTGTATGTGATTTCTATGATTACGAACAGAACTATTCAAGCAGCTATATTTTTGGTGAACCGATAGTTGTTGACGATGAACTTAAGGTCAGCGATGCAGAGCTTGATCTTGCAAATGGCAGAGTGCTTTACTCCTACTGTCTGACCGACATATACGGCAACCGTATATGGACAGCTCAGACGGAGTATATAAATCTCGATTAAGATACAATAAGCAAAAAGCCCGGGATAAGAACATGTGTCCTTATCCCGGGTAAAATAATGTGTTCTTTTATGGCAGAATAAAACTATGACTTTCTGTGTTTTAAGTAATATTTACTTTGTGAAATGATTGTGTACGTATGTATCGGAGAAAGTGTGATGGGTTGACACGAAATGCAGTGTGTGATATGATTTTTGCATAAAATCCATTAAAATTATAATGATGAGGCGATCAGTTGTTATGAAGATCAAGTCAAAAACATATTTTACAGGAGCAGTTTTACTGCTTTTTTTTTCCGTGTTAATAGGTTTATTTGCATTTTACCTGAGTGTGTTTTACGGTAAAACACATATTTCGAAAAGCCTTGGAGAGATGCCTGATCCGATAGAGACCGGCTCTTTGTTTTTTAATGCACTGTCAGAAGGAGAATACGAAAAGTGCGACGATTTTCTTCTCGATTTCAGTGTTAAGGGGATGGCCGAAAATCCGGATAATGAATTTGGAGAAATCATGCAGTCAATGCTGATTGACAGCTATAAATATGAATTTACAGGTGAATTCTCGGTCAGGGGGAAGGAAGCGGATACGACATTTAAGGTGAAGTATCTTAATCTTGAGCTGCTTGGCAGAGCTATGAAAGAAAAAGTAAACTTAAAGGCCGAGGAAATGAATTTCAAGGGCGAGGATATTTTTTCTGAGGAAGCAGCGATGACGATTGCTTTACTTGTTGCAGAAGAATTCAGAGAAAATATCGATGAATATTGCGTGACAAAGACAATTGAAATAAATTTATATTACGATGGTAAGGATTGGAAAATCCTTTACAGTGAAGCATTGGAAAAAATGATTCTGGGTATGGAATAAGAGGATACAGACGTAGTAACGAATTTAGAGGTGATTGACAGTTGAAGAAAACAGCCTTTGCTTTTATCTTTGCGGTGATATTGATCTTAGAAATGGTTTTTGCTGTATATATGCTGCCCTCATCATCGAGGATGAAAAAAACAGATGACATTGTGATGAGAAATATTGAAATCTCTGCTTTTGATGACAAGGTCAATAATATAGCGAGTGACACACTTTCGGACATCTATGATATACCAAAAGCATATGTTCTTCCTCTTGTGGATGCGGAAATGCCCAAGCCAAATGAAAACGGATATTCAGTGGTTAAGGACAGCTCGCTTCAAACATGGGACAACACCGATGTTTTGAGATATGAGGACGAAACCACCAAGGTTACGGTATGGAAGGAGTTTTACCGACGCGGAGGTGTTCATATTGTCATTAACTACGCTGAAATTGAGATTGCACATCCAACGCAGCTAAAGCGCCATCTGGCAGGATGGGAGTATGGAAGCAAACGCAAACCTGCTGGATCATTGTCAAAGGAAGTTAACGCAGTTGTAGCAGTATCCGGTGATTTTTATAATTACAGAAGAACTGGCATTATTGTTCAGAATGGCGTAATTTACCGCGATGCACCTTCAGAAACCGTACCAGATATATTGTTTGTCAATTCAGAAGGTGACTTTTTGATTGAAACATGTGAAAACGGTTTTGACACGCAGGCATATGTAACTGAAAATGAGATTATGTTCAGCATGGCATTTGGTCCTACGCTTATAAAAGACGGCCATGTGCAGACACGTGCAGAAGCAGTTGCGTATAAGGGCGAAGGTGGAATTGCATATATAAATCCGCGAGTTGCCGTTGGGCAATTGGGCCCTCTGCACTATCTGTTCTGCACGGTAGACGGACGAAATGGTATATCAAATGGAATAACAACTCATGAACTTGCTGAAATACTGGCGAAAAAGGGCTGTGTAACAGCATATAATCTTGATGGAGGCGGTTCGACAACCATGGTTTTCAGAAACGAGGTATATAACTCGACAGCGAACAATGGTCAGCGCCACATTGCTGATATACTTTATATTGCAACGGCCAAACCTGAATAATAATTAGGAGAGAATATGCTATGAATGAGATAGCTTTTTTCTATCACGATAAAAACATATATTGGCATTCATTAATTATGGTTCTCGCCATAATGGTGTTTATCCTCTGTATGTTCGGAATGAGAATTCTGCAAAAGAAAAATCTTATAGGGGTGTCTGTACTTACTGTGGTGGCTGTCCCGGCGTCAATATTGTTATCAAGGGTTACATATTGCCTGTTTGTATCAGAATCCATGGAGGATATCGGGAGAGAGATTTTTGCCCCGAATGGCGGGAATTCATTGGTTGGAGTTATTGTATGTGTGGCAGTAATGGTGCTGTTTGCAAAAGCTATTGATCTTATTGATGATATGGCAGAGGTGTTCGATTGTATTGCACCTGCAGCAGCGGCCGCAATTGCAGTAGGTCGTCTTGCAGAATATTTCAGCGATGAGGGAAGGGGAATTGAACTGCCTCAAACGGCGAAGTATTATTTTTCATGCATGGATGAAACAGGC
>JAZSNZ010000265.1:0-2473 GCA_045536645.1 Acutalibacteraceae bacterium | reverse complement strand
GGTAGTAGTGGTCGTGGTAGTGGTGGTAGTAACAGGGGGGACATACACGGTAGTTGTTGTGGTAGTAGTCGTCTGACCGGGATTGTTGGGAGTTCTGGTGGTAGTTTTTGTGGTCGTGGTAGTGGGAACAGTTGTGGTCGTGGTGGTTGGATTTCCGCCGCCATTACCGCCGTTGCCCTCGTTTCCTGCGTTGCCTTCATTGCCTCCGTTATTCTCATTTCCGCCCACATCGGAAGTGGGAACGGTGGTTGTTGTGGTAGTGGGGAGATACGATACATTGTCGTTATGAGTATAGCCTTCCTCGGTAGTGGTGGAATTACCGACAGAAACGTCCATGCCCATGGATGTGCTGTCAAAGCCCACATCGTCTTCGGGCATTTCCGAGAGCTGACCTACAACGACCTCAGAATCATCAGGTGTGATGGCTATGTCGATGGGATCGACAGGGAAATAAGTATTTGTGCCCTGTACGCTAACTCCAAAGACCGAGCAGAGCAGCATTATAGATATCAGAACAAGGTAGAAAACCTTCTGTGAGGATAACAAGAGGAGCACCTCCGTAAAGGAATATTTTTCTAAGTACAATATACACCATTTATGTGCATATTGCAATAGAAAATTTGTGAAGATTAATCAACAAAAGAAATATATGTGTTTACGATTTCCTGAGCGTTTTCAAGGATTGAAAGCTTTTTATCGGGACGTACCGTCATATGCGGTTTGGCAGAGGGAGTGAACATCACACGACCGCGTAATTTCTGAGCCAGAGCAGAGACTCTCGGCATATCC
The DNA here is from genome assembly GCA_045536645.1 of Acutalibacteraceae bacterium. GTDB lineage: Bacteria > Bacillota > Clostridia > Oscillospirales > Acutalibacteraceae > JAISGQ01. Next base: position 1,684 of record JAZSNZ010000265.1, on the reverse strand, counting down.
ACCTTAGCAAAATACATGACAAAATTTCCGTCTATCTGCTTGATGTCGGATATGCCTGCGGAGGCTGCTTTGTTTCTCAGCAGTGCCACATCGCAAAGACCGATGACCTCGTCAGGCAGGTCGCCGAAGCGGTCGATAAGCTCGTCTATGACCTCGCTTCTGTCGTTCTCTGTGCGAATGGAAGCGATAGTGCGGTAAATTGAAAGGCGCATGGGCAGCAGCTCGATATAGCTTTCGGGAATGAATGCATCCACATGGAGGTCGATTCTGCAGTCTGCCTCTGTCTGAATGGGAGCTTCGCCCTTTTCTTCGCTGACAGCCTGCGACAGCAGCTTCATATACATTTCATAACCGACAGTTTCCATATGACCTGACTGCTCTCCGCCGAGAAGATTGCCTGCACCGCGAAGCTCAAGGTCACGCAGAGCAATTCTCATGCCCGAGCCGAACTCGGTGAATTCTCTTATAGCCTCAAGGCGCTTTGTGGCAATTTCCGAAAGCTCCTTGTTTCGCTTGAAGGTCATGTAGGCGTAGGCTCGTCTGGTGGAGCGGCCCACTCGTCCTCTTATCTGATGAAGCTGAGAAAGACCGAAACGGTCGGCATTTTCGATAATGAGTGTGTTGCAGTTTGGAACATCAACACCTGTTTCTATAATCGTGGTGCATACAAGGACATTGGCCTCCTGCTCGCAGAGCCTTGCCCATATCTTGCTCATTTCCCCTTCTGCCATCTGTCCGTGAGCCACAGCGATGACAGCCTCGGGGACAAGCTCCTGAATTTTCATTGCGGTGCGTTCTATGGTGCCGACGTTATTGTGAAGATAGAAAACCTGACCGCCGCGGCGCAGCTCCTTGCGAATAGCCTCGGCGATAATTCCCTCGTCATACTCGAGAACATAGGTCTGCACAGGGCGTCTGTCCTGGGGGGCCTCCTCAAGGACTGAAATATCTCTCAGTCCGCCGAGAGCCATGTTGAGAGTACGGGGGATAGGAGTAGCAGAGAGGGTGAGCATATCAACACCTCTGAAAATCTCCTTGAACCGTTCCTTCTGAGCAACGCCGAAGCGCTGTTCCTCGTCGACAATGGCAAGACCGAGATTTGCAAACTCCACGTCCTTTTGCACTATTCTGTGAGTGCCGATAATAACGTCGATCTCACCACGTTTTACCTTTTTTAGTATTGCCTCCTGCTCCTTTGCAGTGCGGAAACGGGAGAGCAGCTCGATGGAAACGGGGAAGCCGTCAAAACGTCTGAGTGCGGTCTGATAATGCTGCCACGCAAGAATTGTGGTAGGTGCTAAAATAGCACACTGTTTTCCCGACATAACGCACTTGAACACAGCACGCAGTGCGACCTCCGTTTTTCCAAAGCCGACATCACCGCAGAGCAGTCTGTCCATGGGAGAAGAGGACTGCATATCACGTTTTATTTCCTCAATACAGCGAAGCTGATCGTCAGTTTCGTCATAATCAAAGCGTAGTTCAAAATCGCGCTGCCAGTCGTCGTCTTCTGCAAAGGCGATGCCCTGAGCGTTCTTTCGTTCTGCATAAAGCTTTGTAAGCTGAGCGGCGATATCCTTGACCGCTTTTTTGACTCTTGTTTTCTGTCTCTGCCATTCGCCGCTGCCAAGCTTTGTTATCTTTACGTTTCCACCCTCACCGCCGCCGATATATTTGCTGACCA
>JAZSNZ010000116.1:0-4655 GCA_045536645.1 Acutalibacteraceae bacterium | reverse complement strand
TCGTCGTCCACATCAAGAATTATTTTCATGCCGCTGCGGACAAAATCGCTGTCGTCGGCAATTATCACTTTAATCTTTTCCATTACTTATCCCTTTCCTGCAGAGGAAGCAGCATATTTATCGTGAATCCGATTTCCGTTTCAAAATCTATCACGCCGTTTACCTCTCTTATTCGGCGTCGCATACCTGAGATGCCCATGCCGTCCACTATCTCACGGCAGCCGATGCCGTTGTCGGCGATACTGCACCGCACCATCTGATTAAGCACATTGATGCTTATTGTGATGGCGGTACATTTTGCGTATTTCATGGAATTGGACACAGCCTCGTAGGCGTTGTCAAGGAGTATTTCAAGATACTTTTCAGGCACCTGCGAAAGGTCGCCTTCGACAGTAAGCGTTGCGTCAACGCCTTTCTGCCTGCAATCCTCGCAGAGCTTTTCAAGCTGTATCATAGCAATGCGGTATTTCTTCGGGCGTTCTTTACGCAATATGGCTCGAATCTCGTCCATTCCGCCTCGCATCTGGTCGATGACCGCCTGCAGCATGGTGCGTGAGGCGGTTGGGTCTTTTTCCATGAGTACCTTTATTGCTTCGAGCTGATATATGGAGCCGTTTATGCTGTGGCCGAGCTTGTCGTGAAGCTGCTGGGAAAGCTGCTCGCGTTCCTCCAGAATCTGATTTTCGGTCTGAAGCAGATTCTTGCGAAGCTGTTCCTGCATTTCGTGCTCTCGTCTGTACATATCGTGTTTGAGGTGCTGTTCCGTTTCGCAATCCTCCTGCGTCTGACGGCGATAGGACTCAACCACAAAGTCATTTTGAATATACACAAGAGCCAGCATCAGCACGATGATAAGCTGCGCGTTCACTCCTAACGAAGTGGGAATAAACGCCGCAGGCAAAGGGGGGAAATAGAGCGCCAGTCCCGGCTTTATGCAGTGCAGAAGCTCATAATAGAGCAAAATTCCAAGCGGAAAGAACTCTGTGCCAAGTGATTTTATCATCACAATTAAAATCACCGCAGCCGCCGCAAAGAAGGGTATTTTCTTTCTGCCGCCCACAAGCTCCTTGAGCGACATTGCGGCTATGAACAACGCAAGAAGCAGGAGCACCCCTGAGGGTGCCCCTGTCACAGCCGACCGGGAAAGAACAATATAGCCTTCCAGTATGAGCAGCAATCCTATACGAACTGCCGTAAAGAAATTTTGGCGCAGTCGTTCTTCCATGGTCAGCTTCCTTTCATGTGTTTTTTACTGCTCCTGCTTCTGCATCTTCAGTCCGACACAGCCGAGACTGATGATGACAAGCAGATATGCCGTTAAGGTTAATAATACCACAAGGTACCCGTTTTTGTCACCTGCAAGAAGCATATTCGCCGCATCGATAAATCTTTTTTGCGGCATTACGGCGGAAAGTGCCTTGATTGCATCGGTTGCATCGTTCAACGGAACCCATAAGCCGGCAAGCATCGACGAAACGGCCCATATCGCATAGGTCACATAGATTGAACTCATCACATCGCCTATCAGCACGCCGAGCACCATACCGAGCACGGAGAAGATAAGTCCCTGCGGGAGCAGAATTACCATAAGCTCAGCAACTGTGAGCCCGAAATTCGCACTTATCATAACCGAAATACATACGGCAAGAACTACCGCCTGCAGAGCATTTATTAGCAGCATTGCCGCAAATTTTGCGCAGAAGTATTGTGCTGTACCAACCTTTGAGAGCATCATTCGGGTGAAAACTTTGTTGTTTTTCTCCTCAATGATGGTGTTTGCAATATAAAGACCTGCAAACAGAAACCCGATAGTACAGAGGGATGATGCGTATCCCACAAGATCACTCTGCGCTACCTGCATGGCAGTCAGTCCCAAATCATTTTCCGCAGTAACGCTTACCGTCTTTTTCTGCGGCATACTCTCTGCTATCTCGCTCAGCATTTTAAGCGCTGCATCGCTGTCGCCGCCGCAGACCTTCTGCGCCGCATTTATCTGTCCGAGTATATCAGAAAGCTCCAGCTCAAAAAGCTCCATGCGCTCATCATCGGACACAACAAATATCTCCATTGCTTCTTCGATGTCACCGTCCAGAAGCGCGCCGTCAAAATTGCTCTTCAGATAAAGAAGGCAGCCGGCTCTGTCCATAAAGGCGTCAAACTCCGCCTGAGCGGCAACTTCCTCTTCGGTCATGCCGCTGACATCTGCACGGCAGACCACAAACATTCCGTTTTCCGCAAGCTGCCCGAGCACATATTCGGACAGCTCCGAACCCGAAGCGTCATAAACCTTTATGCTGAAGGCGAACATATTGTTGCCCTCTCTGCTGTAATAGACCGAACGCTCGGCACAGGAGGGAAGCTCTACGATTGCCGGCGAATCGGCATCAACAATCGGTTTTGCCTTGGTTTGAATGCTGAGGACTGCTGTGGTCGCAATGGGTATTATCAGCAGAAAGAAGAGAAAAACTTTGTTTCTCAGCATCAGCTTAAATGTGGATTTGATTACGGCAATCATGCTTTTACCCTCCTCTTAACATTTTCCGCTGCAACAGCTGCAAGTGAGCATACGACAAATATTGCAAGACTGTATCCTATGGCACTATCCACATAATCGCTTTTCCCCATACATGACAGCTCAACCAGAGCACGATTCACATGGTATATGGGCGACATATGCTTGATGCTCTCGGGCATGGACTGATACATATAGGTCTCGTTGGAGCCGCCGAAGAAGCCCCAGACCCATATGAGCATAAACAGCGGAATGATGGACGCCGCAAGGTTGTCAAATATTCCAAAGAACATAAGACCAAGAGCCGATGCCGCACAGATCATGATAAGCAGAATGACCGCGGAAAGAAGCAGATTGCCCCAGTGAACACCGTACATAAGTGCCGAGCAGACGGCGGATATTCCCAGCCCAACCGAAACAACAAGCACGATGGGGATAAGCCTGCCCAGATAAACCTGGAAATTCGAGAGTCCGGCGACGATGTATTTGCGCCCGATGCCGTACTTTTTTTCGCTGCCGAGCACGCCTGTGGCACAGAGCAAACCGAGCCAGCCGTAATACACGATAAAAACGATTCCGTAATAGTCGGTTGAGTTGATCTCAGGCATGAATCCGAGCTCGGTTTTCGGCAGTGTGACTTCCGCGTTATCTGCGCCGAGAACAGAGTTTTTGCCCTCGGTCATGATTCTGCCGAGGAAATACTCAAGGGTAACGCACTCTATTTCGTGACCGTCCACCCGGTGGATAATATATTCATCTGTCGCAAATTCCACAAAGCCTGCAAGCTCGTTGTTTGCGATGATGCTTTCCGCCTCGCCCTGAGGGTATTCGGCAAAGGTTATGCCGGTGTCTTTGCCGGCATCGATTATTGCGTCGATATATTCCCCGGCAAAACTGCCGCTTTCCATTCGATAGCCCACGGAAAAGGTGTCGGCCGCCTCAAAGGAATTCATCAGCCCGCTCATGGCGCTTGCCAGCACCGCGGTTACAAGAATCGGTCCGAGTATCATCAGAGCCATGCACCACTTGTTGCGGAGCATGAGCTTGAAGTTGTTTTTGATAAGATAAAACATACTGCCACCTCTTATTCCGCGATGTCGCGCAGCTTCTTTCCGGTAAGGGTCAGGAAGACCTCTTCAAGGGTGATGTCAGTGCCTGTGTCGCTGACCATACGCTTGAGCTCCTCGCTTGTTCCGCAGGCGATTATCTTGCCGTTGTCCATAATGGCGATTCGGGTGCAGATGGCTTCAACCTCTTCCATATAGTGGCTGGTGTAGATAACCGTTGCACCGTTACGGTTGGATTCCTTTATCTTCTCAAGGATAAAGTTTCTCGACTGAGGATCGATGCCGACGGTAGGCTCATCAAAGATAAGCAGTTCGGGATTGTGACCGATAGCACAGGCGATGTTCAGACGGCGCTTCATGCCGCCCGAGAAGTTCTTTGCAAACTCCTGCCGTCTGTCCAGCAGTCCGACATATTCAAGGGAGCTGTTGACCGCAGCCTTGAGCTGTGCGCCCTTTATGCCGTACAGTGAGGTAAAGAGTTCTACATTTTCCCATGCTCTGAGTTTGCCGTGTATCGCAAGCTCCTGCGGAATATAACCTATCTTGTGGATAACGTCCTTCTTCTGCTTCCAGGGATTCTTACCAAGCAACTCAACTGAGCCTGCGGTGGGGCGAACTATCGCACAGATCATATTCATTGTGGTGCTCTTGCCGGCACCGTTGGGACCGAGCAGACCGAAAATCTCGCCTCGTCTTATCTCTATGTTAAGATTATCAACAACCGCACGGCTGCCGTACTTTTTTGTAAGGTCTTTTGTTCTCAGGATAACTTCGCTCATGATATATCTCCTCTCCGCATTCGTGATGCGCTGTTTTACAATGCCAAGTATATCAGCCCTTTGCAATATGCGGTAGTGAGAAAAGTCCTGTTTTGAATATGACTTTTGTCATGTTTTGAATGGGCCACGGCAAAAATGATACAGCGAATAAAGAAAAACTTAACACTATATACCTTTTGCTTTTGGTAATATTATGATATAATTTAATATACTTACGGAAAACAATATTTATCGCAGGATTATTTAATATTGACTATTTTGTTTTTTATGGACGGTGATGACTATGGCCGACAAGTT
>JAZSNZ010000066.1:0-2789 GCA_045536645.1 Acutalibacteraceae bacterium | reverse complement strand
GTGCCAGAGATACGGGGCTGAGCCGAACAACGGTCACAAAATGGTGGCATTGAGCCGACACGGGTTCCCAAGACGGGGGTTCCCGTGGTATAATGGTCTAAAACAAGGTTGTACAAAGGTTGCACAACGCAGTTGTGTGTGCCAGACAGGGGGTGTGAAGCGTTGATTTCACTTAAAGACTATGCGAAAAACAAGGGTATCAGCTACGAGGCGGTCAGAAAACAGGTCAGCCGATACAGAGAGGAGCTTGAGGGTCACATCCAGAAAGTGAACCGAACCCAGTACCTTGACGATGAAGCCGTGGCGTTTCTGGATGCCAAAAGACAGGAGAACCCTATTGTAATCTATGAGGTCAGCAAGGATGAAGAAATCCAACGCTTGACGGACGAGAACAAAGCCCTGTTGGTGCAGATAGCCCAGATACAGAATGAGCTTATCCAGACCCAAAAGGCATTGAGTGCCGAGAAAGACAGCGTGAAGCAGTTACAGGCTGATAAGATTGCCCTGCTGGAAGCGAAGCAGGAAGCAGATCAATCGCAGAAGCCGTGGTGGAAGTTCTGGTAAAGGGGGGTATCTGGTGGCAGAGTTCTGCTTGAAGTGCTTTAACGAGCTTGAGGGGACGGACTACACAGAGAAAGAGGTCTGGTTGGATGATGATTTCTGCGAGGGGTGCGGAGAATGGAAGCCCTGCGTGGTAGCCACCCATCCGAAACCGCTCTGGGAGTGCTTCATGGATTGGTTGAGAAAGAAGAGGGACGGTTGATGCCGTCCCTCTTTCCCGTTCAGCCGTCCCTACGGTCGGGCAACGGATGTATGTATGGGAATACTCCCTGTGGCTCTCCCATCCGTCCTGCGGTGGGATTAAAGCCCCCTCACTCTATATATTTGTCCAGACCCCCAAAATGTTACAGGGTTCGACAGAAAATTTTTCAGCCACATAAATATAAACGATTGAGAAGCCGATTTGTGACCGTTTGTCAAGGAAATCCGTTCGACAATTTTCGGTCAATTTCGGCAAGGGTGTAAGATGTTGCAGGGGTGCAGCTGCGTACAGGGGTGCAACATCTTACAGGGTGCGGGAGTGGAGTCAAGGGTGGCGGCAGCCATTCATCTCGACCCTTGACGGAGCGACACGGTGTACGCTATCCCCCACGGGGGCAGATGGTATCTGCCCCTCTGCCATAGCGGCGAGCGCAGATAGTTTAGGGGGAAGCCGTCCGGCTCGCACCCTTTTCAAAGGGGGCGTTGAGGACTGGGGGTGTGCTACCAGTGCCGGTGCTCCGGTGCTGATCAGCAGGGGGCAAAGCCCCCATGAGGGGTCAAGGGGACACTCCCCTTGCACTGGAACTTTACTTGTAAAGTATCCTGTGTTATACTTTACTTCGTAAAGAATGACGGAGGACAGCCTATGAGTTATGGAATAGTGAGAGTTCAGAAGATGACTTCTGGAGCAGTTAAGGGCATTGAAATACATGACCGCAGAGAGAAAGAGAACAGCAATACCAACCCCGATATTAACTTCAATTTGAGCTTTGCAAACTATGACCTCTGCCCGTCACAGAATGAGAATTTCTATCAAGCGGTAAAAGAGAGAATAGACAGCTTGAACCTACCCAGAGCAGTACGAAAAGATGCTATTGTCATGGGGCAAGTTTTGGTCACTTCCGATATGGACTTTTTCATGGAAATGGATATGCAATACGGCAATATGAGAGCGGCTCTTTCAAGCGAACTTTACAACTCTGATGTTCCGTTTTCTGCTTCCTACACCGACCCATACATCAACAGCAGATTAGGGGAACACCCGACAAAAGAGTTCTTCCGCAGAGCCTATGACTTCCTCGCTGACAGATACGGACGGGAAAATGTAATCTCTGCTGTGGTTCACATGGACGAAAAGGGCGCACCTCATATGCACTTCAATTTTGTTCCAGTTACCGAAGATGGCAGACTATGTGCCAAAGAGGTCTTTTCCAGAAATAAGCTGATAGAACAGCAGGACGCATTTTATGAGCAGGTCGGCAAGGACTATGGACTTCTCCGAGGAGAGCCGAAGGAAAAAGGCAAGAGAAGAAAACACCTCGAAACAGCCGAGTACAAAGAAGCCATGCAGATGGTTTCAGAAGCCACGGAGAAGCTGTCAGAAGCCCGTGAGAGCGTTTCTAAGGTCGAAGCAAGGATAGAAACCCTGCAACAGCAGGAAAGTGCCTTAAAACGAGAAATAGAGGGTTTGCAGAGCCAAAGAGAAGCCGTGAAGCAGGAAGTGCCTGCTCTGGTCGAGCAGATCCACGAACTGCGGAACGAGATTACGGTATCTGAAAGGGCGTTGGACAGCTTGCAAAGCGAGGGAGAGCGCAAAGTCGGTAAGGCAGGGTGGGAAGCTGCCATCCAGAAAACCCGTGCAGAGATGTTCCGTGAGAAGCTGGCTCGTTTTGCAGAGCATATCATAAACACAGTTCCAGGCATTAGGAATCTCTGGGAACGGTTTGAGAGAGCCGACAAGACCAGAGGTAAGGAGCAGGAATGGAGCATATAAGCTGATGTCCAAAAACCTATTGATACATTGCTTCCAAGATGGGAAAAAAATATATTGATACATTACGAGGGGGCGTTTGGGTGTAATGCCGTACTGATACACCAGTACACTTGACGCTCCCTCTCTTTTGAGGTAAAATAGGGAAAAACTCTATTGATACATTACGCCCCTTATAGTAATAGGGGCATGGGGGTGATAGAATGTTACAGGATGAAAAGCTCGAATATATCCGTGAGCAATACGATGAGAAGAA
>JAZSNZ010000181.1:0-2912 GCA_045536645.1 Acutalibacteraceae bacterium | reverse complement strand
CAGCGATGAGGGAAGGGGAATTGAACTGCCTCAAACGGCGAAGTATTATTTTTCATGCATGGATGAAACAGGCACAAACAGGGTACTTGCGGTATTTGCGTATGAAGCGGTTTGTGCAGCGATAATGTTTGTTTTTCTTACAGTTTTTTTCTTTGCCAAGTATGCATATGGAAATAACAATATAAGAAAAGGGGACACTGTATTGTTGTTTTTAGCGGGTTTTGGAACGTCGCAGGGCGTTTTGGAAAGTATGCGAGGTGATTCTATAACGCTTATTGGATTGGGATTTGTTCGCATCCTTCAGATAACTGCACTCATATGCCTGCTTATTCCGGCAGTGGTTTTCAGTATCCGATCAATTAAGAGAAACGGAGTATCAATACAGCAAGTGATTGTATGGCTGTTTCTGATTGGAGCACTTGCAGCTGCTGTATACATAGAATTTATAATCACTGCAGATACACAGATGAAAATGCATATGATAATGGCCGAATGCATGATGTATGTATTACTTTTGTTGATTCATCAGTATAATTTGTCAATTGGCAAAGGAATATTAATAAGAAAGAAATACAGATCAGAGTTTGGAAACATATGATAAAAACGGAGATAAGCTTTTATGGGCTTATCTCCGTTTTTGCAATACAGAATATGCACAAATGGCATGTTGTCTTATTTTGAACAGAAAATCCTATGGAGTTATATTCTGTCTGTTATTAAAAGTTTGACAACATATATTTCCGGGTGTCGGATTTTCCGGGAGAGTAACATCCAACGCAAGCAGCACTGCACACATAGTTATTATAGTTCCTTTTATGAGAGATTTATCAATGCTTAAGTCGTTAGTTTGATGCAGCAATTTTGATTTTTATACTTCCGCTGGAGGTCTTGATATAGCACTTGCCGCCTTCAAAAGAAGCAGGTACATCAACAGAACCGCTGGAGGTCTCGGTGACAAATATTTTATCAGACAGCAGAGTGCCCTTTACCGAACCGCTGGAGGTTCTGATGTCAATGTCAGGTGCGTCGCTGTCATCAAGTCTTACAGAACCGCTGGATACCTTTATTTTCATGCTCTTTTTGGAGAAGGTATCGGTAAGCGTTACCGAGCCGCTGACATTGGATACGTCAAAATATTCACATCTGACGGAGTCAAAGTGTATGCTTCCGCTGGTGCCATTGATTGTAATGGAGTTTTCTGCATTGACAGACTTAAGGGAGACGCTTCCGCTGGTGGCCTTAATATTGATATCGATTGCAAAGACACCCTCAAGTTTAATACTTCCACTGGTGTTATCGATGGAAAGAATATCAGCATCGGCACAGCACTTTACAGAACCGCTGGTGGACTTGATGTTGATATCAGAGAAAACAAGTCCGTCGGAAATTACCGAACTGCCGGAGGTATTGTTTATTCGAAGTGTTCCGTACTCCTTTTCGGGCAGATAGACATCAACTGTCTTTTCAACTAAAAATACACCGACATGCTCCGTCCAATTGCGGTTATCTTCCTGAGTGATTTTAAGCTTGCCATTTTCTGTCTGAACATTGATCTTTACCTTCTCTGTTTCGGTGCTGACAACCTTGCATTCATCGCCGTCGTAAGGAATGAGAGTGACCTTGAATTCATCAATATCTATCTCGATATCTGAAAAAGCATTTTCGACATAATAAGTGTTTGTTATATATTTCTCAGAGGAAAGAGCCTTGAAATTAAATTTTGTAAAAGCAAATGCCGCGATAAAAATAACAATACCCACAACCAGCAATACAAGTCCAATTATAAGGTTTTTTTTCATTTTGTATTCTCCTTTCCGATAAAGCATCTCTTTATGCCTCGCCAGATACCACGGCTGAGCAGGCATATTCCCTTTGTCGTGTATACCGAGGCACAGCAGAAAAGCATAGCCAGAGCGGCACATACAAGTGCGGCTCCGATGCACATAAAGAACGGTGCAAAACCGCTTTTAACAAGCGCAACCACAGCAGCAGGGACAAGGGCAACAGCACATACTGCAAAGCTGAGTACGACAACATAAAGCACCAGAGCAACGACCCATATTACAATATAGACCGACAGCAGGACAGCAAAGGCCGCAGCCAGCAGAGAGAACCACAGAGGAAAGCCCAGCACAAGCAGAACTATTTCCCATGCTCCCAATGACTTTTTAGGCCTGAGCTTTGCCTTTACAAGCTTTGGCATTGGGGTGTCCATGAGAATCTGAGCGGTAATCTCCTCAACAGAGCCGAGAGCAGCAACAGCCTCTTCCTCGGACAGGCCGTCCTCAGTGCGGTCGTCTATCATTTCGCCGTAGTATTCAATGGACTTTCTGATATCCTCTTCGGGCAGACCCTCAAGCCTTGAGGAAAGCTCAGACAGAAATTCCTGTTTATTCATTTTCCGTTTCCTCCCTTGTTACAAATTCGTAGATTGACATTATTTCCTGCCACTCTTCCTTGAAATCCTCAAGACGGGCAAGTCCTGCAGGGGTGATGCGGTAGTATTTGCGAAGTCTGCCGTTGTGTTCGGCGGAGTAAACAGTCAATAGCTCTGCACTCTCAAGCCTGCGAAGAATGGGATAAAGGGTAGACTCCGAAATCTCCACATAAGGACTTATATCCTTGATTATCTTGTAGCCGTAGGACTCACCGCCTTTGATCGCAGCAAGAACGCAGACATCCAGCAGTCCTCTTTTAAGTTGAATGTCCATCTAATACCTCCCTTCGCGTCATACTATACGACGCATAGTATGATTTGTCAAGTAAAAAAATAAAGCCCTCCGAAAAATTTTTTCGAAGGGTCTTAAGGTTCTGTAAAACAAAATGCCTCCCTCTGACGATGGGAGACAGAGTGAGAGCGTTTTAAAACCGTATGGTTATACGATTTTGACTACCCCTCAGTCAGCTTCGCT
>JAZSNZ010000021.1:0-2035 GCA_045536645.1 Acutalibacteraceae bacterium | reverse complement strand
TTGATGAGGATGCCGCATCTCTTGACGGGTTCAGAAATGTACATCCTCTTCAGGATGAAAACAGCGTTCAGGGCTGTCTTGAGGCGTGCTATACTCTCGGCGAATATCTCAAAGAGATAACGGGTATGGATGCAATTACTCTTCAGCCTGCCGCAGGAGCGCACGGCGAGTTTACCGCTCTTTCCGTTATCAAGGCATACCTTGTTGACAAGGGCGAGACAAACAGAACAAAGCTTATTGTTCCCGATTCGGCACACGGAACAAACCCTGCAAGTGCCGCAATGTGCGGATTTACGGTTGTAAATGTTCCTTCTACCGAGGAAGGTATAGTTGATATTGAAGCGCTTAAAAATGCAGTCGGTGATGATACTGCGGCTCTCATGCTTACAAACCCAAATACCGTCGGTCTCTTTGACAGAAACATAAAGCAGATTGCGGATATCGTCCACGAAGCAGGCGGATTGCTCTATTACGACGGAGCAAACATGAACGCAGTTATGGGAATTGCACGTCCCGGCGATATGGGCTTTGATGCGGTTCATCTTAATTTGCATAAGACTTTTGCAACGCCTCACGGCGGCGGAGGCCCCGGCAGCGGTCCTGTAGGATGCAAGGCTTTTCTTGCACCGTTCCTTCCCTCACCGACAGTTGGAAAATGTGATGATGAATACCGCTTTGTAAGTCCTGATAAATCAATCGGCATGATGAAGAGCTTCTGGGGAAATTTCCTTGTATATATCAAAGCTCTTGCATATATAATGACAATCGGTGCCGAGGGAATAAAAGAAGTCGGAGAGAACGCTGTTCTCAACGCAAATTATCTGAGAGTCGGACTTAAAGATACCTACGATATTCCGTTCTCGGGCACTTGTATGCACGAGTTTGTAATGAGTATTGAGAACATAAAGAAAGAGACAGGCATTACGGCGGCAGATATAGCCAAAGGTCTTATCGACAGAGGAATGCATCCGCCGACAATGTACTTCCCCCTTATCGTTCACGAGGCTTTGATGCTTGAGCCGACAGAGACAGAGAGCAGAGAAACTCTTGACAAGGCGATAGAGATTCTCAAGGAACTTAAAGAAATGGCATATTCACAGCCGCAGACTCTCCATGCAGCTCCGGTTACGACCTGTATAGGCAGACCCGATGAGACTTCGGCAGTCAGAAATCCCGTTTTGAGATACGTTGCAGAATAAGACGGATTAAAGCTAAAGCTCTTGCAAATCGGATGTTTTCGGCTTGCAAGAGCTGTGAAATTATGAAAGGCGAAGCACGGCTTTTTGGTGTGCGTTATTCGTATGAAAAAAGAACTTTTGCAGGCGGCGGCACAGGTTGTTCCGTCTGAACGTCAGCTTAAATGGAGCGAAATCGGTTTCAGCGGACTTCTCTCTTTCGGTATGAATACCTTTACGGATTCTGAACTCGGAACAGGCGGAGAGTCTCCCGATTTATTCAATCCCGAAAGTCTTAATGTGCGCCGATGGGTGAAAATCGCAAAGGGTTCGGGAATGAAAGGCTTGATTTTTACCGCAAAGCATTGTGACGGATTCTGCAACTGGCCAAGCAAATATACCGAACACAGCGTGAAAAACAGTCCGTGGAAGGATGGCAACGGTGACCTCGTGAAGGAGGTTTCCGAGGCTTGCCGTGAGTACGGTATAAAGTTTGGCATTTATATAACAGTATGGGACAGGCACGAGATGAGCTACGGCAAGGGAGAAGAATATGATACATTCTTCAAGAATCAGCTTCGTGAGCTTCTTACAAACTACGGTGACATATACTGTGTGTGGATAGATGATGTGTGCAGGGAAACTCTTAAAGGCAGACATCAGAACTATGATTGGGACGCTTACTATTCTCTAATAAGGGAGCTTCAGCCCGAGGCAGTTATAGCGGGAAGAGGTCCCGATGTCAGATGGTGCGGAAATAACCGAGGAGTTTGCCGCAGCAGTGAGTGGAGCGTTGTGCCTTATTATTACAGTGATGTTGAGTGCCTTAAAGAAGAAAACAGAAAGGTCAAAAAGCCGCC
>JAZSNZ010000238.1:0-6152 GCA_045536645.1 Acutalibacteraceae bacterium | reverse complement strand
AAAGCACCGCCGCGAAGGACAGTAGCACCGCTTGCCTTTACTGCCTTTGCAACAGCCACTATCTGATCCTCACTTTCGACTGAGCAGGGGCCTGCCATATAGGTAAGCGTTCCGCCGCCTATTTGAGCGCCGCGCACATTGATGATAGTGTCCTCGGGGTGGAACTTGCGGTTTGCACTCTTGTAGGGCTCCTGAACTCTCTTTACATCTTCGACAATGTCAAGTGCGCAGATAAGGTCCTGATCGAGTCTTGCGGTATCGCCTACAAGACCTAAGACCATCTGGGAATGACCGACACTGGGGTGAACGGTTATGCCCTTTTCCTCAAGCCAGCATACAAGGCTGTCAAGCTGAGTCTGGTCGGGATTTTTCTTCAAGATAACTATCATAATTTATGCCTCCCAAAAATAAAACCTGCAGCCGGTTCGGCTGCAGGTAATCATCGTTTCTTTTAAGAACGTATTACTGCATTAAGCCAAACCGGAAAAAGCCTTACCGAAAAAATAGGTAAAGCTAAAGTAAAAGTATCCGTATTCAGCTGTACGCAGTGCCTTAGCCATAGCGATACGTTCCTCTCATGTTTCTTGACTTTAGAATAGCACTTCAGCTCATTGCTGTAAAGAGCCAATTTCGCCAAATCGAAGAAAAATTTGTATTTTGATTTCGGCTAATTTAACAAGCAAAAGCTTTAAAGTTGTAAAGCGACTATTCCTCGGTCAGCGGTCTGCCCATAAGCTCGCAGAGAGCATCAGAGGGGTGTTTGCCGTTGAAAAGGATATCGTAGATGCTTGTGATAATGGGAAGGGCAAAGTCATAGTTTGTCTTTGCGTCCTCATATATTACCTTGCAGCTGTATACGCCTTCGACGGTTTTCTTGTTGTCGCGAAGGAAGCCCATGGCGCTGTCGTCCTGACCGATTATGTAGCCTGCCTGATAGTTTCTCGAATGGGGAGAGAAGCAGGTGACCATAAGGTCGCCGATGCCTGCAAGACCGCAGCAGGTTTCTGCCTTGCCGCCCTTTGCGGTGCAGTAGCGCATCATTTCCGCAAGTCCTCTTGTAACCAAAGCTGCACGGCTGTTGTCGCCGTAGCCGAGGCCTGAGAGCATACCCGAAGCGAGAGCTATGACATTCTTTATCGCAACGGCATATTCAGCGCCGATTTCATCGGTGTTGACGTAAAGGCGCATATAATTGTTTGAGAATATCTCCTGTGCTGCGTGTGCAGTATCCGAATCAGAGGAAACAGAACAGATGCAGGTGACTCTTCTGAGGATAACCTCCTCTGCGTGGCTGGGGCCGATGACAGATACAACGGGCCTTATGCCGCAGGGACCGAGAATGTCCTTGACTGTCTCGGTCATTCTCTTGTCGGTGTTTATATCAAAGCCCTTGCTGGCGTTGACTACGAGAGTGCCTTCCTTAACATAGGGCTTTATGGTGTTGAGAGCATTGGAGACAAACTTTGTGGGAACGGTTATAAGTACAAGCTCCGTATCTTTCATTGCTTCTTCTGCATTGGCAGTGGCAGTGAGAGTGGGGCTGAGCTTTACGCCGTGGAAATATCTGGTGTTGGTGTGACGCTCATTTATTTCAGTTATTTCGTCATGGTCGACACCGTACATGGTGACATTATGACCGTTATCATCAAGAACCTGAGCCAGAGCCGTACCCCAGCTGCCCGTTCCGAGAACTGCTGCTTTCAAAATATTATCCCCCTTTCAGGACATTATCCATATATTACCTTTCAAAGTCCCTTTTGTCAATAAAGCCTTTGAACCTTAACATTATACTCACTATACACAAAAAGGAAGTATTGACAATATTTGACGCAAAGTGTACAATTATAATACTAAATTATCGGAGGCGATAGTCATGTCAGTCGCTTTGTTTGTTTCACTTATATATTTATTTGTTCTTCTGTTTTATCCTTTTATATCCGCAACAGCTTTTTCCAGTGAAGTAAATTACTCTGTTTTCGGAATGATCTGGAGATACTTTGTCGGCGGTGAGGATTACAGGCAGGTAATTACAAATGCCACGGGAATAAAGGAAAATGTCGTCCAGATAATTTCCTTTATTGCCATCGGTGCAGTCCTGCTTGAGGTTATCGGACTGTTCATTGCAATGAGCAAGAGCAGGCAGGCATCAGGCATACTCATGCTCCTGTCCTGTGCAGCGGTTTTCGGAATGATGATAATGCTCAGTCTTCCCGGTGCAGTAGGCAAGGAAGCAGCAATGTTCTACTCCCTGCGTGAGGTGGTAAATCCCACTGCAATACTGCTCGCGGCACTGGCTCTTGCATTCTCCGTATTCATCATCATCAACCCCAACGCAGAGTTTGGCAATAAAAATGCAGCGGCAAGCACAGGCATGCCGGCAGCCGGCATGCAGAGAGGTGTATACCCTCAGACAACAGCTTCTCCCATGCGTCAGGCGATGTACAGCGCTCCTGCACCTGCTCCCGCTCCTGTAGCTGTTCCGACTCCTGCTCCTGCTCCTGTTCCTGCTCCTGTTCCTGCACCTGCTCCTGCACCTGCACCTGCTCCGAGTCCCATCAGCGCAACTTACACCTGCCCCGTATGCGGTACAACCCAGAAGGCAGACCTTGCATTCTGTACCTTCTGCGGCAACGCAAATCCCAACAAATAAGTTTCAAAAGAAGCCTCTCGCGAGAGGCTTCTTTTTGCGTTACAAGCTTGTCATATTACCGAAAAGACTTGTATACGTCAAATTATTATGATAAAATAAATCACGATACCCATTGGCTGTTTATGCCGGTATCGGATGGTAAAGACTAAAAATAAATGACCATTTACATAAAGGGGAATGCAAAAAAGCGGATTCTCCCACTGAAAGGAAGGGTCATAGAACGATGGCAGTAAATGATTTATGTATAAATTGCTTTGCAAGAAAAGGCAAGACCCCCCAGTGCCAGAGGTGCGGATATGTTGACGGAACTCCGAAGGTAGCGCCTTATCTTGCACCGGGCACAGTGCTTGCTGAACGATTTGTGGTTGGCAGACATGAAAAGGTAACGGGCGAGGGTGTGACCTATCTCGGCTATGATGCAAAGACAGACGAGAGAGTTATTATCCGTGAATATCTGCCCCTGACTCTCTGCAGCAGACCCAAGACCCGTGACGATGTTATCATCAATGAGGGGTGTCAGCTGACATATGAGGACTATAAGCAGGATTTTCTTGATATTGCAAAGGCAGTAACCCGTCTGTCCGATATTGATATATTCACACCGATACGGGCAATATTTGAGTGCAACAACACTGCCTACGCAGTGTATGACAAGCCCGACGGCAGACCGCTGGGCGATATAGTCAAGAAGGCACAGAGGCTGACATGGGATGAGGCGAGACCGCTGTTTTTACCCCTTATCGGTGCCATGAACTCTGCTCACGCAGTGGGCCTTGTCCATTTCGGAATAAGTCCTGATACAATCTATTTCAGCAGAGACAAGAAGCTCCATGTAACAGGCTTTGCAATTCCTGATTCGAGAATGTCGGACACTTCCCTTAAAAGTGAGCTTTTCGAGGGATACAGCGCAATTGAGCAGTATTCTACCCAGGGCAAGAGAGGTAAGGCAACAGATGTTTACGGTATGTGCGCTCTGCTGTTCTTTACCCTGACGGGCAAACATCCTCCCGAAGCAGTTACAAGAGCATATGAACCGAGACTCAATATGCCTGCCGAGCTTGCAGATGAGATACCTTCCCATGTATTTGCAACTCTCGCAGCAGGTCTGCAGGTAATGCCCGAGCACAGAATGCAGTCCATGGACGAGCTTCGTTCACAGCTGAGCATTAAATCAGGCCCTGCAGCACGCGCCGCGGGTGCGGCGGCTGGGGCAGGTTCGGTGATCTACGGACGCACCATGAAAGAAACATCACGCCCTGCACCCCAGAATCCAAGACCTGCAAATTCCGGTGCAATATACCCCACAGGTGTATCACTTAAGAGCAGGATCAATGATTCTGCGGTGGGAAGAGCCATAGGCGATTTCGGGAACAAGGTGTCAAATAAAATTTCCGCGTTCGGCGGTCTCAAGCAGTGGCAATATCTTCTGCTTTCCCTTGTAGTATCCATGGTTGTTCTCGGCATAATAGCATTGATAGTATTAACCATATTCAAGCCCTTCCTCGAACGCAACAATACTGCAAATATCAAACCTGCCGAGGAATATGTGATGGAGATACAGTCAGAAACCGAAATCAAGGCCATGTATGAGGTTCCTGATCTGGTGGGCAAGGAATGGAAAGATGTCGAAAAGAACAAAGACCAGTACTATTACTTCGAGATATTTGCCCTTGCCGAGGAAGAAGCAAGCGATAAGTATGACGAGGGCGAGATTATAAGACAGTCTCCCGAGGCAGGTGCTCAGGCAGAGGACGGAACTGTCATACAGGTTGTTATCAGCTCCGGAGCCAGTACAGTGAAGATTCCCAAGATAAAGGGCAAGTCCGTTTATGAGGCTCAGAAGATGCTCGATGAATGTGGTCTCAGACTTGGCGAACAGATTACTGAGTACAGCGATGAGTACGAATTCGGAAAAATCATCGACATTGTCAACAATAAGGTTGGCGACAAAGTGGGAATCGGCTCATATATAAATGTCAAGGTCAGCGCAGGCCCCGAACCCACAACAGAGATAATCGAAGACGAATAATAAGCAAAATGAACGTCTGACAGCAAAACACCCGATGTAAAGCAACGACTCGGGTGTTTTTTGCCGCTGAGGAATGCGAAAAAAGGAGAAAAATGAAAATTCGCAGAAGATATAATCCTGTAAATCTGGACATAGAGCCAATGAAGGTACACCGTGGCAGAACGGCGGTGCCGGAGGTGGCAAAAAGGCGCACCATGAAACTGGTGCTGATAATCGCCTGTTCCGCTGCAACAGCAGTGCTGTTCATGCTTGTGTCGCTGTGGATTCTGACCGACCTTGGGAACAGCTCAAAAAATAAAAAACCTGCATCCAACAAGGTGGAACAGCAGGAATATGTGTATTCTGAAAAGGACAGCATTGCGGTGCTTATTGCAATGACCAACGACAGTGCTGATACCGCCGAACATCTTGTGCTCATGCGTATTGATCCGTCACGCTGGAATGAAGGCAATGGGTATGCGGTGTGCTTTATGTCCGTACCGCCTGAGCTGATAACGGGTGACAACGGTTATACTCTTTCAAGATACTACGCACTGGGCGGTACGGCGGAATGTGCCAGGGTGCTGAAAGAGATAAGCGGAGCGAGAGAAATCTACTCTGCAACGATAAACTATAAATCTATCCGCCAGCTGATTGCGGACGTAGGCGGTATTACGGTAACAGTCGAGCATGATATAAACTATGTTTCACCAAACGGTACACGCAATTTCACCACTGCCGCAGGAACGAGAGAGTTCAACGGCAGTGAGGGCGCAAGGCTGATGTACTGCGATGAATGGCCGGGCGGCATAGAGGAGCACAGGCTTATGGTCTGCCGATGTTTTGCGGCAATGGCGAACAAGCTGATAACGAGAAAGAACAGCAACTATCTCGATTACTATTTCAACAAGATAACAAATGCCGTGCAGACCAATGTCAGTGCAGGTGCGTATCAGGAGATAAAGACAGGCCTTAAGAAATTTGCTCTAGACAACGAAGGTGCTGATATAACGGAGATTTTTCTGTGCGGCAGTGAGGAGAAAGAGGACGGCCTGTACCTGACAGAGGACGGTGTGCTGTATCTCAAGGCGCTCTTCGGCGAGCACAACTGAAAAAAGGAATGATAAAAATGATAGATAAGGAAAGAGTGGCTGCGGCAGTCAGAGAGCTGCTTATAGCTATCGGAGAGGACCCTGACAGGGAAGGTCTTGTTGAGACCCCGGACAGAGTTGCAAGAATGTACGGTGAGATCTGCGGCGGAATCCACGAGGACCCCAAGCAGCATCTTAAAATATTCCACGAAACAGGGGAAAACGAAGAGATGGTTGTTGTTCGCGACATACCTCTTTATTCTCTCTGCGAGCATCATATGCTCCCCTTTGTGGGCAAGTGTCACATTGCCTATATCCCCCGTGATGGTGTCATAATCGGTCTTTCAAAGTTTGCACGCATCGTCAGCTGCTTTGCCAGAAGACTTCAGGTGCAGGAAAGACT
>JAZSNZ010000345.1:0-7155 GCA_045536645.1 Acutalibacteraceae bacterium | reverse complement strand
GCTGCCGAAAAGATATGCAACAATCGCCGTCAGAACGTAAACTATCGCAAGCTTGCTTATCAAATGATATCACTCCTATTTTTTGTCCGACCTTTCTCTTATCACAAAGCGCACAGGAGTACCCTCAAGTCCGAAGGTTTCTCTGATGCGGTTCTCAAGATATCTCTGATAAGAGAAGTGGAACAGCTCCGCATTGTTGACAAAGCAGACAAATGTGGGGGGCTTTGTGGAAGGCTGAGTCATATAGTATATCTTCAGTCTCTTGCCCTTGTCTGTGGGAGGCTGCACACGCTGTGTTGCCTCTGCCAGAAGCTCGTTGAGCATACCTGTGGTGATACGCATGGAGTTCTGATCGGCTACGTATTTTACAAGCTCAAACAGCCTGTCAAGCCTCTGCCCCGTTTTCGCAGATATGAATATTATAGGTGCGTAGGACATGAATGACAAGTCATTTTCCAAACTTTTCCTGAATTCGTCCATTGTTCGGTTATTCTTCACAATTGCGTCCCATTTATTGACCGCAATTATACAGCCCTTGCCCTTTTCGTTGGCAAGTCCTGCGATTTTGGAATCCTGTTCGGTAAAGCCCACCGTTGCGTCTATCATTATTACGCAAACGTCCGCTCTGTCGACAGCGGCCTCGGCACGGATAATGCTGTAGCGCTCAATATTGTCATTTATCTTACTGCGGCGGCGGATGCCTGCGGTGTCGATAAATACAAACTTGCCGTGTTCGTTTTCAACTGCGGAGTCAACCGCATCACGGGTGGTTCCTGCGATATCGGAAACTATCATTCTCTCTTCGCCGATTATCTTGTTGACAAGGGAAGACTTGCCTGCGTTAGGCTTGCCGATGACTGCTACCTTGATATAGCTCTCATCGAAATCCTCGGAATTATCCTCGGGGAAGTACTTTACAACTTCGTCGAGCAGATCACCTGTGCCGTGACCGTGAGAGGCGGAAACGGCAATGGGGTCGCCGAGACCAAGGTTATAAAACTCGTAGAACTCAGGCTGAGGCGCACCGAGGGTATCACACTTGTTTACGCAAAGGACTATGGGGCGGTTGCTCTTCTGGAGCATTGCGGCAACTTCCATATCGGTTGCCACAACACCTGTGCGGATATCTGTTACAAGAATTATTACATCTGCTGTGTCAATTGCAAGCTGGGCCTGTTTCCTCATCTGTGACAGGATTATATCGTTTGAGAACGGCTCGATACCGCCTGTATCAACAAGCAGAAACTCGTGTCCGCACCACTCGCCGTCTGCATAAAGTCTGTCTCTGGTAACGCCGGGGGTATCTTCGACTATTGCAAGTCGTCTGCCTGTTATTTTATTGAAAAGGGTGGATTTTCCTACATTAGGTCTGCCCACTACCGCTACTATAGGTTTTGCCATTTTACATACACCTCTTTATTCGCCGAGAACTGCATAAAGGAATTCGTAGCCGTCGTTGGGAACGACTCGCACCGAAATTCCAAGCTCTCTTTCTACGTCCTCAACAGATACGTTGTCGAGGAACAGGTCTCCTTCGTGTCTGAGCATTACTCTGGGGATAAGAAGCTCATCGCCGAGCTCCATGCCCTTGAGCTGAGCTATAAGGTCGCCGCCTGTGACTAAGCCTGCGACAGTTATAGTCTCTCCGAAGAAGTTATTAATTATGGGTACTACGTTATATTTTACCGATGACCATTTATTCATGTTGGAATCGAGCATTTTTCTGAGTATTGGTGCAGCAGATACGCCTGTGGCTATTGTAACGGTGCGTTTTTTGCTGTCTGCCTCGGTATCCTCCGCCGCTCTTTCAAATTCGCTTTCGAGAGAAGTTACGAGCCCCACACCGTTTTCAAGCTGGGCAAATTCCTCGTACTCTTCTTCTGAGGGGAAGGGCACGCCTGCCTTTATATAAAATTCGTCGGCGGCGTACACGATGCGTGAGCCGCTTTCCCCGAGGGATTTTTCAGCAAAGCGGCGGGCTGTATTTATTACCTCAAGGGATTCGCTTTCAGTAAACAGGCGAAGATTGCAAAGACCATCCCTGTGCTTTGTAAGGCCTACGGGTACAAGGGCTACACTCCTTAATGCAGGAGTCAGCTTCATAAGCTCAGAAAGAGAGTATTCAAGCTCCGCTCCGTCGTTTATCCCGGGGCACAGCACAAGCTGGCAGTTTACGTCTATCCCCCCTGATGCAAGCCTTTTGAGCATTTCGATTGACTTGCCTGCGTTGGGATTTTTCATCATTTCGACCCTTAAGTCAGGATTCATGGTGTGGACAGACACATTGACAGGGCTTATGTGCATTGTAAGTATTCGGTCAATGTCCTTGTCCGTCATATTTGTAAGCGTCATGTAATTTCCAAAAAGGAAAGACAGACGGGAATCGTCATCCTTAAAATAAAGGCTTTCTCTCATGCCTTTGGGTAATTGGTCTATAAAACAGAAAATGCATTTATTTTTGCAGGACTTCTGCTTGTCCATAAGATAGGTCTCAAAGCAGAGGCCCAATTCATCATATTCGTCCTTCTCTATCTCCACAGTTCGGCGCACTCCGCCTTTTTCAATTTCGAGGGTCAGATTTTCACAGGTTTCAAAGAAGCGGAAGTCAAGAACATCATTTATCTCATGCTCGTTCATGGAAACAAGCACCGTTCCTTCTTCTATTCCGCATTCCTGTGCTATGCTGTTTTCTTCTACTCCGCAGATAAGAACAGGCATAAAGACCCTCCTTTTAAATATTTAATGTCGTCTTACAGACGACCTAAGAAACCCCCGGCGAGGGTTTCTTAGGTCAAAACAGTCCATCGGACTGTTTTGACTATCTTCCTGCGCTTTTAATTCATAAGTTTTTCGCTTTCTGCGGAAAGCGACTAAAGGGCGTTGCCCTTTAGAATCCCACCAAAGGAACAAAGTTCCTTTGGAAACCGTCGTTTTTCGCAAAAAAACAATGACCGCAACAACTCAAGAGCGTCTGTGTCGAAGAGGCACAGACGCATGAGCATGTTACAGTCGCTAATCTTGCATATGCTTGATTATTTGTCGTTTTCCATCTTGACAACCTGTCTGCCGTTATAATAGCCACAGGAAGCGCACAGACGATGAGGTCTGATGAGTTCACCGCAGTGATTGCACTTTACAAGAGTGGGAGCGTCAAGCTTCCAGACGCTGGAACGTCTCTTGTCTCTTCTAGCCTTTGAAGTTTTTCTCTTAGGTACCGCCATTCTTCAGCACCTCCTTTTATAATAGATCTCTGAGTGCTGCAAGTCGAGGATCAACATTGTCGATTTCGCAATCGCAATCGCCATCATTGAGATTTGCGCCGCATTCGGGACAAATCCCTTTGCAATCCTCAGAGCACAGGTATTTCGTCGGTAGGCCGAGCAAAATATCAGAATAAGCCAACTCGTCCATGTCCAGCATGCAACCGGGAACCTCGATTATTTCATCGTCGGTCTCGTCGCTGAGACTTGGCAGCAGCACATGCGAGAAGCTGTAATGCATATCCTCGATGAGTGCTTCGTCGCATCTGTCACAGGTTCGGCAATACACAAACTCAGCCTCATAGCTCAGTGTTGTTATTCCGCTTCTGTTGACAATTTCGCCTTTGATATGTACAGGAGAGTCGAAATAGCATTCCTCTCCCCCCTCAAACTTTGACATATCAAGGTCATACTCCACAGGAAGGCGTTCCCCCTCCTGAGAAAAAAGGGTTCTTAAATCAAACTGCATTACAGTACCTCGATTCACTCGATGTATTATAATATAAGAAAGTGGACTTTGTCAACCTAATTATTCCTAGAAAATAGGATAAACAGAAAATTTCCTGAGGGAGAGTGTTTCTCCCTCAGGTAATATAGCTTTTTTATAAAATAGCAGTTACTTCCTCGATACCTGCGGGGAGCTCCTCCTTGTCTGCGGAAACAGAAAGGGTGAACTGAACGTTTGCAGCCTTGGAAAGCTTATCGAGCTTATTTATGAAAGCGCCGAGAGCCTCCATATCCTTGCCGCCGATCTTGAGGGTGGAATCGATGAGGACATCGGTGATGTCATAGTTGCCTGCGCAAAGGCCGCAGAGGAAGCCGAAGAATGCATCAAAACCGAGCACTTCATAATCCTCGATGTTGATAAGTCTTGCGTTGTAGTCAAGACCGTAAGTGAGTGTGTCGCCCTTTTCGATGCAGACAACGTTGCCCTTGGAAGCTTCTACTGCAGCATGGGTCAGATCTATAAGCTTCTTGGTTTTGCCGGAACCTTTATGTCCGAGAAGTAAATTTATCATTTTGATTTTCCTCCGATACTTTATTTTGCAAGCTTTTCCTCAAGCTCTGCCTTCAGATCCTCGAAGCCGGGCTTGCCGAGGAGTGCATACATATTCTTCTTGTATGCCTCAACACCGGGCTGGTCGAAGGGGTTTACGCCCAGCATATAGCCGGATACAGCGCAAGCCTTTTCGTAGAAGTAGAACAGGTAGCCGAGGTTGAACTCGTCTGCTGCGGGAACTCTGATGATGAGGTTGGGGTTGCCGCCCTCGGTATGTGCAAGAAGTGTTCCCTCAAAGGCCTTCTGGTTGATGTAGGAAAGAGTGTTGCCGGAGAGGAAGTTGAGCTTATCAACATTCTCGGGATCGTTCTTTACCTCAACGTCGACCTTTGCGTTATCTATAAGGCAGACTGTCTCAAACAGCTTCAGTGCGCCTTCCTGAATGTACTGACCGAGGGAGTGCAGATCGGTGGAGAAGGTTGCGGAGGAGGGATAGATGCCCTTGCCGTCCTTGCCTTCGCTCTCGCCGTAAAGCTGCTTCCACCACTCGGCAAGCATTACGAGATTAGGCTCGTAGCTGATGAAAAGCTCTGCCAGATAGCCTTTTTCATGGAGTGCATTTCTGATGGCTGCATAACGGTAGCAGTCGTTCTTTGCGATGTCGTTGTCGCAAAGCTCGTTCTGTGCGGTTCTTGCGCCTTCCATAAGAGCATCGATATCGAGACCTGCAACTGCGATGGGGAGCAGACCTACTGCAGTAAGGACAGAATATCTGCCGCCTACATTGTCGGGAACTACGAAGCACTCATAACCCTTGACATCTGCCAGCTGCTTGAGTGCGAAGCGCTCCTTGTCGGTGGTGCAGAAAATTCTCTTTGCTGCCTCTTCTTCGCCGTACTTATTCTCGAGAAGCTCTCTGAATGCACGGAATGCGATTGCAGGCTCGGTAGTAGTACCGGACTTGGAGATAACATTTACAGATACGTTAACGCCGTCAGCTGCACACATCTCAAGTGCTTCGCGAAGTGCTGCGCCGCTGATGTTGTTGCCTGCGTAAATGATTTTCGGGGAATCCTTTGCTACGAGGTTGTAGTTCGGGGAAGTAAGGAACTCGATAGCTGCGCGTGCGCCCAGATAAGAGCCGCCGATACCGATAACTACGAGGATATCGGAATTTGCTCTGATGCGAGCTGCTGCTGCCTTGATTCTTGCGAACTCATCCTTATCATAATCAGTGGGAAGAGTGAGCCAGCCGAGGAAATCATTTCCTGCGCCTGTACCCTCATGAAGGGTCTTTGCTGCTGCCTCTACCCGGGGCTGCATTGCGCTTATCTCTTCCGCGCTTAAAAATTCACCGATGTAACCGTCGTCCAGTCTAATTGCCATGTTTAATGCCTCCTAATAATCTATGGCTTTATAATACAATATATCGGAGATTATTTCAAGTCCGGCGGCAATTTTTGTTTTATTTTTGAACAAAATTTATGAAAATTTCAATATTTTATGACACAGACAACAGACTTTTCAGCATACAGACAAAGGCTTTGCCGAATGTGACTCTGTCTGTCCCCCCTGTTGTGATTATTTTGTACTCGCCCAGAGTCTTTTCGTCGAGGGTCAGTCTTACAGTACCAACCGTCTGACCAGCTGCTACGGGAGCTGTTACCTCGCCGTCGTAATTTATCTCTACTGTGATATCCTGTCGTCTGCCCTTTTCTACTATTACATAACCTTTGAGCATTGCAGCAGTTGAAAGTGTACGCTCCATGCCTGCCTTAACCTTTATCTTTTCTGTTTCGGGCATGTAATCGGCAACCGATGCTGTTTCCCAATTTGCAAATCCGTAGTCGAGCAGTGCTGCCGCCTCGGCAAAGCGTGTTTTGCTGTTGGGTGCTCCCATTATTACTGCAATAAGGGTCATGCCGTCCCTTTTTGCCGCAGCGCTTACACAGCAGCCCGCCTGTGAGGTGGTGCCTGTTTTAAGTCCGATGGCATCGGGATAGCTTCTAAGAAGCTTGTTTGTGTTTGCAAGCTGAAACTCGCCGTTTCTCAGTGTATCCATCCATATAGTGGAGTAGTTGAGAATATCCTCGTGTTTTAACAATTCTGCAGATACTATGGCAACATCAAGAGCACTTGTCAGGTGTCCTTCCGCATCGAAACCTGTACAGTTTTTGTAGGAGGTCTGTGTCATTCCGAGTTCCCTTGCCCTGTCGTTCATCATCACAACAAAGGATTCGTGCGAGCCTGCAATATGCTCGGCAAGTGCCACGGAGGCATCGTTTGCAGAGCCTACCACCGCCGCCTTCAAAAGCTCGTCGACTGTCATGCTTTCCCCTTCCTCAAGCCATATCTGGGAACCGCCCATGCTGGCTGCATGAGCACTGCAGCGCACCTGGTCCTCATAGCTTATCTTGCCCGAATCGATCGCTTCCAAAACAAGGAGAAGGGTCATTACTTTTGTGATGGATGCTTCCGGCAGCCGCTCGTCTGCGTTGTATTCATAAAGGATCTCCCCTGTTTCGGCATTCATGAGTATGGCTGATTTTGACGACAGTGTAAGGCTTGCCTTTTCTTCCTCTGCATATACAGGCACTGCTGTTATCAGCAGTATTGCCACTATACATATTATCGACATTATTTTCTTCATTTCAAAAGCACCTCCGGCATTTTCTTTGCTAAAAGATATGCCGAAGGTGCTCCATATATTATTTTGTCATCTCGATAAATTCCGCTTCCGTCAGAACAGTTTCGTCGGCTAAAAGTTCAATTTCACATCTTTTTGGAATTGCATTTCCCTTATCGCCACCGTTTAATGATATAATATCAAAATCATAATTAATTTTTAAATGATTAAGTATTCTTCCTGCAAGTATATCTGCATTGATTCTACCT
>JAZSNZ010000020.1:0-2157 GCA_045536645.1 Acutalibacteraceae bacterium | reverse complement strand
CGCTATGAAGGGCATGCTCGCTCCCAAGCAGAGAGTTGTCGACCTCGGCAGAGCAGAGGTTCGTCAGACCATCCGCATCAGCTCGGTCGGCACCATCGCCGGCTGCTACGTCACAAACGGCAAGATCGCACGTCATGCGCTCATCCGTGTCGTGCGTGACGGTATCGTCATCACCGAGGATAAGCTTTCCTCTCTGCGCCGCTTCAAGGACGATGTCAAGGAAGTCGCACAGGGTTACGAGTGCGGTATGGGTCTTACCAACTTCAACGACATCAAGGAAGGCGACTTCCTCGAAGCATTCATCATTGAGGAGTACAGAGACTGATCTGTTCATAAGTGCATGATCTGACTTGGCTCCCTCTGATGAGGGAGCTGTCAGAAAGTTCGCCTTCGGCGAATTTTCTGACTGAGGGAGAGATTGTTGCTGAAATATTAGCGTAATCACTGATTACCCGAAAGGATTAAAATATGCCAAGTCATAAAATAGACAGAATAAACGAAGACGTGCACCGCGAGCTGTGCGCCATACTGCGCACGATAAAGGACCCTCGGGTATCATAGCTTCTTTCCGTTGTGCGTGTTGAGGTCACCCGTGACCTTTCCTACGCTACCGTTTATGTCTCTGCTATGGAAGGCGTGGAAAAGACAAAGGAATCGGTAAAAGGCTTAAAGAGCGCGGCGGGCTATATCCGCCGCGAGCTTGGCAGAAGTCTTTCCATGCGTTCTGTTCCCGAGCTTCGCTTCGTGGCAGACAATTCCATTGCTCACAGCGCAGAGATAAACAAGATCCTCAACACCTTTGAATTTAAAGAAGAGGACGAAGAAGCAGAATAATTTACCCCTCGGGAGTTGGTCACGTCATGAAAAAAGTATCCTTAAAGCAGGCTTCAGAGCTCCTGCTCGAAAAAGACAAATATCTCATACTCTGCCACCGCTATCCCGACGGAGACACCATCGGCTCAGCCTTCGCACTGTGCCGTGCCCTTCGCAGTATCGGCAAAAGAGCGAATGTAATGTGTGCTGATATTATCCCTTCAAAATACAGCTTTGTATATGAAGGTCTCGAAAGCGAAAACTTCAGAGTCGAGAATATACTCGCAGTGGATGTGGCAGATGCAAAGCTGCTCGGTCCGTCCCTTGAAAAAGAATACGGCGGCAGGGTGCTTCTCTGCGTCGATCACCACGGTTCCAACACAGGCTATGCAGAAAATCTCCTTCTCGACAGCTCTGCTGCCGCGGCAGGCGAGGTTGTATGGCGTCTCATAAAGCAGATGGGCATAGAGTCCGATGTAAAAATGGGCGAAGCCATATATACAGCCGTTTCTACCGATACAGGCTGTTTCCGCTACAGCAGTACCACTGCTCATACTCTCAGGCTTGCTGCACAGCTGCTTGAGGCAGGAGTGGACGCAGCGAAGATAAACAAGCTGATGTTTGAGACAAAGACAAAGGCAAGGGTAGAGATAGAGCGAGGAATGTACAAAAGCCTTGAATACTGGTTCGGCGGCAAGGCGGCAGTAATGACCCTTACCGAAGAAATGATAAGCAATGCAGGAGCAGGCGAAGGCGACCTTGACAATATTGCCTCCATGGCAATTCAGATCGAGGGCGTGCAGGCAGGCATTACCTTCCGCCAGTGCGATGGGGGCTACAAGGTATCCCTTCGTACAGCACAGGGTATCAACGCCTGCGAGATATGCAGGCATTTCGGCGGCGGCGGACATATCGTAGCTTCCGGCTGCACCATCCCGGGCGACCTCGATATGGCAAAGATAGAGATGCAGAAGGTACTGGAGAATTACGTATGAGTGACGGAATTCTTATAATAGACAAGCCTCAGGAGTTTACCTCCTTTGATGTCTGCGCTGTTATGCGCGGACTGCTTAAAACAAGAAAAATCGGACACACAGGAACGCTCGACCCTATGGCAACGGGCGTTCTGCCTATTCTTGTGGGAAAAGCCACAAAGGCATCAGATATTCTGCCCGACCACGACAAGGAATATATCTCGGGCTTTCGCCTCGGCCTTGAGACTACTACCCTTGATATATGGGGCGAAACCGTAAAAGAAGAAAAAGTCTCTGTCAGCAAAGAGGAGCTTCTTTCAAAAATGGAGCTTTTCAGAGGTGAAATAACCCAGATACCGCCCATATATTC
>JAZSNZ010000247.1:0-2539 GCA_045536645.1 Acutalibacteraceae bacterium | reverse complement strand
ACTCGCAGGAGAAAAGGGCGGTGCAGGTGCAGTATATCTTCTTTGTAATATGAGCTGCTCAGTTGATGAATTTATAAGACTTTTAGCGGATGTCTGCGGCAACAAGCCTCCGAAAATCAAGCTCGGCAAAGGAATTATTGATATTGCAGCTCCTATTATGGAGGTGTTCTATAAAATGTCGGGACAGACTCCCATTTTTACCCGTTATGCTATAAGAAAGCTTTGTTCAAACTGTAACTTTACTTATGAAAAAGCTCAGAAAGAGCTTGGGTATTCCCCGAGACCGCTTCGTGAAAGCTTAGAAGATACAATGAAGTGGTTAAAAGAAACAGCAGGTTAATTCTATGTTGCCGGTTCCGGTTATTTATTTCGATTGTTGATAAACAACAAGTAAAATTGTTGGCATTGTGCTAAAAAAATTAGTGGTTATTTGTTGAAAAATCCAAAAATAAAAAACGCAATTGAAATAAAATATAATAAGTGATAGTATATATTAGTAATAATATCCGGAGGAATATGAAAATGAAAAAGTTTATTGCTATTATCCTTTCAATCGCAATGATTTTACCTATGGTTTTAGTTCCTGTAACAGCAAATGAAACCAATGCTCAGCCTGTTGTTAAAACTGCTGCAAATCTGGATTCTGCTTTTGCAGAAGGCGAAGACAGCCTTATTGTTTTTGTTACAGGTATCGGTCAGAGCTTCTCTTATCTTTTTGATGAGAGCTATGTTCAGGAGGGTGCATTCGAAAAAGGCACACTTCAGGATTATGAAAACTACGCTCCCCTTATCGCAGAGGGCAAGTATTCCGCAAGATGGAACCTCTTCAACAGCTTTGATGAAGTTTTCTCAAACACAGACACAATCTTCACAATTGTTATTACTGTTGTTGAGCTTCTTCTCTCCTCAATTCTCAGAATCAACCTCATCGAGCAGAGCAAGGTTGACTCTATTGTAAGTGCTCTCTTTGCGCTCAACCGTGTCGGTGAGGACGGCAACGGCAACCCCAGAGTTGTCACTCCCAGATACGCAATGCCTGTTTCCGAGTTCCCCGGCGTAACTGATGAAAACGGCGGGTTCCGCAGCGAAGCTAAGGACCGTGTCTACGGCTCAATTCCCTGTGAAGATATCGCACGCGAAAAGTTCGGCGAGAACTTTGAAGATTATCTCTATGTTTTCAACTATAATGCATTCTCCTACACATCCAAGAACGTAGAAGCTATGCACGAGTTCGTTGAAACAATCCTTGCCAACAACAAGGTCGGCGCAAAGGATATCGTTCTTGTTCCCATGAGCATGGGTGCTTCCGTTGTTACGGCATATATGGATGCATATCCCACCGTTGCTGAAAACCACATCAGAAGAGTTGTCAGCATCGTCGGCGCATGGGATGGCAGCGACGTTGTTGCTGATATGCTCGCAGGCGAATTCTGCGACAATTCCGCAGACCTCTTCTACAACGGCCTTATTTCCGGCCTTGTCGGTGAGCCCTGGGGCTATGCAATCAACCTTGCGCTTCGTCTCTTCCCCAAGAAGACACTCAGAACATTTGTCGATATGGCTCTTCAGGGTATCGCAACAGAGCTTCTCTGCGCAACACCCTCACTGTGCAACCTTATTCCGATTGACAAGTATGACGGTGTTTCTGACCTGATCAAGTCTGACGTTGTAAAGGCTGAGGCAGACGCATTCCAGAAGGCAAAGAAAAACCTCGATAAGACAATGAAGGCTCTCGAGGCAGAAGGCGTTACGTTCTCCTTCATCTCCGGCTACGGTCTTCCCTTCGGTGCAATCACACCCGACTATCAGATGTTCGGCTTTATGAAGAACGCACCGCTTACAAACTCCGACGAAATCATCAACATCGATTCAACAGCTCCCGGCACATCCTTCGTTGCTTACAACGAGAAGTTCACAGACACAGCCGGCAGAGAGCTTTCACCCGACGGCTCAATCGATATCTCCACAACAATCCGCAAGGATGCTTCCTGGTTCTTCTACAAGCAGAAGCACGAGCTTGAGTACAACAACGTTGCTATCGCTCATGCACTTGAGCTTGCACCAGGTAACATAAAGACAGTTGCTGACTGTGACAACCTTGAGGAAGACGGCTACTACTTCCCGCAGTTCAACGGCGCAAGAAACGCAAGAAACTATCTGCGTCACAACCTGTCCGATCTTGAGAGATACTGCAAGGAAACAGGCCATATCCTTACAGCTGAGCAGAAGGCAGTTCTCGATGCAGCAGACAAGGTTCTTGATAACCCCATCTGTGACCCCGAGAAGGATGATCCCGCTCTTAACGCAGTTGAAGATATGCTCGTAGAAATGGGCATATACGATGCACCCTCAGTACCTACACAGGGCGACGAGATTCTCAACAAGGTTCTCAAGGGTATCAATGACTTTACTTACAAGGTTATCGGTCCTCGCGGCTTCCTTGATCCTATCTTTGATATCTTCGGTTAATCAGACATAATAAAACCGCAGGAGTTTGAAAGCTCCTGCGGTTTGTTTTTGTTTACAGCAAAATCTACCT
>JAZSNZ010000288.1:0-2946 GCA_045536645.1 Acutalibacteraceae bacterium | reverse complement strand
AGCCAAGACCTACGGTGTACGTGTTTATACCATTGGTGTGGGAAGCAACGGTACTGCTCCGTATCCGTACCAGGGAATCGGTGGTACGCAGTATATACAGGTGCCTGTAGAGATTGATGAGAATACATTGACACAGATTGCAGAGACTGCCAACGGACACTATTATCGTGCTACCAGTAACTCGAAACTCAAGGAGGTATATGCGGAGATTGATAAGTTGGAACGTACTAAACTCAACGTCAAGGATTTTAGCCGAAAGAAAGAGGAGTATATGCCTTTTGCAGTATGGGCGATGATATGTCTACTGCTGGAGGTGCTGATGCGATTGACCATTTTGAGAAGGATACCATAATGATGTAAAACTAATGGGCTATTGAGCTTGTCTGTTTGCTGTAAGGGGACAGCTCAAGAACTCAAAGACTGAAAAATAAAAGACGTAAGTTCTATGTTTAAGTTTGCAAACCCTAATGCCCTGTTCCTGTATATCCTGCTTCTTGTAGTAGTAGGGGTATACGTCATGGCTTGCTATAAGCGTAGGAGTGCACTGCGCAAATATGGGTCGCCCGAACTGCTCAGGGCCATGATGCCCGAAGTGTCGGGACATCGTCCCGCATTGAAATTCTGGATAACTTTTACGGCACTCTGCTTCATGGTGCTGTTAATTGCTCGTCCGCAGTTTGGGACTAAGATGGAAACCGTTACACGTCAAGGTATTGAGACAATCATTGCCCTCGACATTTCCAACTCTATGCTGGCCGAGGATGTAGCACCCAATCGTTTGGAGAAGTCCAAGAACATTGTTTCAAAACTTGTAGACAGTTTTGTTGATGATAAGGTGGGGCTAATCGTCTTTGCGGGCGAAGCTTTCATACAACTTCCTATCACGAACGACTTCATCTCGGCCAAAATGTTCCTTGAGTCTATTAATCCGGACCTTATTATCCGTCAGGGAACCAATATAAAGGCTGCCATTGATATGGGTACCCGTAGCTTTACACATAGAGAAGGGGTAGGAAAGGCTATTGTCATCATTACAGATGGTGAGAACCATGAAGGTGGAGCCATAGAAGCAGCCAAGGCTGCAGCCGAAAAAGGTATGGCTGTGTATGTTATGGGAGTGGGATCGCCCCAAGGCTCACCAATACCGGCAGAACGGGCAGGTGACTTCCGCCGCGACAAAGAGGGGAATGTCATTGTAACCAAACTCAACGAGCAGATGTGTCAGGAAATAGCAGCAGCCGGAAATGGTGTCTATATCCGTATTGATAATACCAACAATGCCCAAAAGATGCTGCAAAAAGAGATTGACAAACTTGCTAAAGCAGATATAGAGACCACTACCTACTCGGAATATAACGAGCAGTTTATGGTGATGGCATGGGTGGCCTTTGTGCTTTTGCTCTTGGATATGCTACTGATGGTGAAGAGAAATCCAAAACTGAAGAATTTTAATCTGTTTGACTAACTCATAGGCACAATATGACGATTATTATAAGAAGATTGTCCTTGCTCTCGCTCCTCTGCTGCTGTACGTTGTTTGCTGCAGCGCAGATGATGACAGAGAGAGACCATATCCGAAAGGGTAATAAGCTGTATATTGACAGTATATATGAAAAAGCCGAAATAGAGTATCGCAAGGCATTGGAACTCAATCCTGCTTCTGTGGATGCAATGTGTAATCTCGGCAACGCCTTGTTTAATCAGATACAACAATCGCAGGAGAAGGCACAAGAAAAGGGGAAGGAGGCAATGCAGCAATATACAGCTGCAGCCAAGCTGGGAACAGATAAGGATATGTTGGCTAAGATATACCACAATATTGGAACGTTGATGTATATGGCGCAGCAATATCCTCAAAGTGTGGAAGCCTATAAGGAGGCATTGCGTAATAACCCCTATGATAACGAGACCCGTTATAACCTGGCAAAAGCTATGCATATGCTCAAGCAACAGGAACAGCAGAATCAGCAGCAGGAACAGCAGGACCAGCAGGATCAGCAGCAGGATCAGCAACAGAACCAGCAACAAGACCAGCAGCAAGACCAACAGCAAGAGCAGCAGCAAGAACAACAGCAAAATGATGAGCAAATCTCCAAGGAAAATGCAGAGCAGATTCTCAACGCTTTGATGCAAGATGAAAAAGATATACAGGAAAAACAGAAGAAGATGATGCAACAGCAACAGGGAAAGACGTTTGAAAAGGATTGGTAAGATAACTTAGGAACAACATGAAGCAAAAACTATTTCTCGTAATCACCCTTTTTATGGGGAGCTTGGTATGCAACACCGTGCATGCTGAGGAGTTGGCGTTTACGGTCAATGCACCCAATGCCGTAGTTATGGGTGAGACTTTTCGGTTGAGCTATACCATCAACACACATAAGGCAAAGAACTTCCGGGTAGGTAATATCACGGATTTTGATATATTGATGGGCCCGTCA
Organism: Acutalibacteraceae bacterium; assembly: GCA_045536645.1. GTDB lineage: Bacteria > Bacillota > Clostridia > Oscillospirales > Acutalibacteraceae > JAISGQ01. The sequence goes on along the minus strand of JAZSNZ010000288.1, from coordinate 505 downwards.
CAGTCGAGTTCATCAAGCACGTCAATTATCAATGGGGTACGCACCTCATCGCATACACTTACTTTTACCTGTATACTTCGCCCTCAAAAGGAGGGTACATACACGATTCCGCCTGCTACCATCACTGCAGACGGTAAGCAGATGACCTCCAAGAAGGTGACTATAAAGGTTTTGCCACCTGATCAACAAGGCGCATCTGCCCAGAATTCTGGTTCGCAGAATAGGGGAGCGGCAACCTCGCAGACCGGTAAAATCAATGATGATGATCTCTTTATAGAGGCTACGGTAAACAAGAGGAAGGTATATGAACAGGAGGCTATACTCCTTACTTATAAAATATATACTACGGTAAATCTTACCAATGTGAGTGGTAAGATGCCCGATCTCAAGGGATTTCATACACAAGAGGTGGAGATGCCCAAAGGCAATCGTGAATTTCAACTCGAACACTACAATGGGCGTAACTATCGTACCATTATTTGGAGCCAGTATGTACTGTTTCCTC